>JAYVQC010000203.1:0-18547 GCA_043757045.1 Akkermansia sp.
GCTGTTACTGATCAATTGGCGGCGCTCTGACGAGCCGCCGCTACACCAGGTTTGGTTGGCAGTTCCATCGCCCCGCTCCGTTGCAGTTGATAAATCACCGTGGCCTGCGCCGCGTGATCGGCGGCGGCGTCGCGCCGGCGCGCGATGGCGATGGCGCGGTCGCGCGCGTTGTCGTCGGGACGGTATCGCTCGTGGAGTTTGCGATGATGCGCGGCCTGCGCGCTGTCGCCGAGCCGGTCGTAAATCAGCGCGAGGTTGTAATGCGCGGCCACGTTCTCGGCATCAATGGTCAGCGTCTTTTTGAAACGCTCGATGGCTTTTTGCAGCCACTGTTTCTGCGCCGCCTCGTCGCCACGCTCCATCTTCGCGCGCTCGAAGAGCGTCTGGCCGAGTTCGTTGATGACTTCGTAATCGAGACTGAAGTCGAAGCCGCGCTTGTCCAGTTCCTCATAACGATCTTCGAGAATGCTCGTGAACTCGGTGATGGCCTTGTCGAGATAGCCGTTCTGCTTGTTCACCAACCCGTTGAACCACGCGATGGTCCAGCGCGGCGCGGGCGGATTGGCTTTCGCGGCGCGTTGCAGCGCGGCCACGGCGTCATCGAGCCGGCCTTCCTTGAAATACACGCGCGCCAGGTTGATCGGGCCGTCGTAGCGCCCGAGCTTCTCGACTTGTTCAAACGCCTCCGCGGCCTGGAGCAACTGGCCCTTCTCGCTGCCCTTGTCCGTGCCCTCGAGCAAGAGGCCGATGCCGTAATCATTCCAGCGTTGCCACAGTGGAATCGCGTTTGTAGCCGTGGCTGTAAAACCGCGGCCATTCTCTTGATCAGCCGCGGCGTCACCGCCACGGCTACGAGGTTCAATGGGGAACGTCACCGAGTCACTCGCGATGGTCACGATGGGCAGCTCGTTCGTGAGTTGGAACGGCGCGCCATTCGAGTAGCCCTTTCCGAAGACGTAGTTCATGTAAATCGTGTCGAACTTCCGGTAGTTCAATTTCACGTCGAGTGTCACGGACTCGCCAGCGTCGGCGGGCACGGTGAAGGAGTAATGCGCGACCTGCGCCGCGCCGGGCGGAATCTGGTGATTGTAGAGCGGCGTGAAAATGTCCTGCGGATTGCGGCGGTCAATGCGGTGGCCCTCGCGGTCGAGCATGAAGACGTTGATGAAGTGCGACCACGGATCGACCTCCTTGTGCGGGCCGAGTCCGCCGCTGCGGCCGAGCGTCTTTGGAACGCGGACCGCCGAGTCCGCGCGTTCATCCGCGCCAGAGACCCGGGCATCCACCCAGATTTCATTCGAGTCCACCGTCCCCTGGCTGAACGGATGGCCGAGCCGCACGGTGCGCAGCACGACTTCGATGAGATACGTCTGGCCGCGGCGCAACGCCGGGACTTGTGGTCGGATGGGCGCGATTAATTTGCCGTCGATGGTACCGCCCTCGCGCAGGCCGAAGATGTCCATGCGCAGGGAGCCTTTAAGGAAATTGGAGTGGGTGTTGATGACTTGATCGAGGGCGGCGTGGTTTTCGAGGTCGGAGGCGGCTGAGTAATGGTCGCGCCTGTTCCCCTCACCCCGGCCCTCTCCCTTGGGGAGAGGGAGAAGCGCCACACGATCCTTGGAAAGTTCTGACGCGACCTTCGCCAATCCCGCGTTGGATGTGCCCGAGGACTGGCGGCCTGTCTCCCTCTCCGCTGGGGTGAGGGGAACAGCGGCTACCTTCAGCCCGGCCACTTGTGAATCAAACACACCCTTCCGTATGGCCGGCACACCAGTGTTCGCCGCCGGGAACAAATGATCATGGATGAAACGCTGCGTCGTGTTGGTCGGATTAAAATAATTTGCCGCGAAATCCTCCGACGCCTGGAGCGGCATGTGACAGCCGTTGCAGTTGGCTTGCGCCTTCTCGGGATAATAGAACGCGCGCGCGTTGTGGCCGGACACGCCACTGAGCAGGTAGGTATCGTAATGATTCTGGCCGCGCAGAAAATCTTTGTACTTCGTCAACTCGGCGGGCAGCGACACCTTGTGGCACGTCGAGCAGAACTCCGCCGACTTCATCACGGGCTTGAGGAACGTCTTCTTGTGGAACTCTGGCTTGGCCTTCACGAGCTGGTTGTTCACGTACTGCAGCAGCGCGTTGCTGCTGTAGGCGAACGGGTAATGCACCGGCTCATCAATGGTGTACTCCGCGTTGCCGCGCGTGCCGTCCACATGCGTGATGGCGTGGCACGCGGTGCAGGTGATGCCGGCTTTGGCCGTGGGATGATTGCGGATGTCGAAGTTCGGATCATCGAACGCGCCGCTGAAGAACGGCACCACGTCATGGCAGCCCGCGCACCAGCGCGACGCCTTCACGTTGCCATCGCGCTGCATCGCGACCTGCCGCGTCTCGTTCACGCTGAACAGGTAGGCTTCGTTGTTGAACGAACTGAGATGATGCGCGCTGTGGAGCCAGCCTTTGTAGGCGTCCGCGTGGCACTTGAGGCAGTAGTCGTCCATCATCAACGTCTGCGCGGGAATGAACTTGCCGCTCGCGGTGCGCGCGAAGGACGGCAGGAAATAATTCGTGCCTTCCGCCGAGCCGGTCTGGTTTTTCTGCGGGTGCATCGAGTGCATGGCCACGCCGCCGAGTACCAGCGCACCGACCGCCGCCGCCCACTTCACTCCGATGTTCCACTTGATGCGCGGTCCCGCGAGGCGGTGCAAAACGTAGAGCCAGATCGCCAGCAGCGGCGTGATGACGTGCGCCCAATAAATCGGCGAGCGCAGGCGCGGGTCTTTGATCGAGAACGCATCGAAGCGCATCAACGCCAACCCCGACACGAGCAGCACGATGGCGATGGCGAACAGCGCGTAGCCGACGCGCACCGCGCGGCGGTTCGGCCGGTCATGCGCGTTCTTGATGTGGATGATTCCGAAGAGGATGACCGGCACCACGATGAGCAGCCCGAGCACGAGATGCGCGCCGAACATGATCATGTAGAAGTAATTCTGGTAGGTCAGCCCGCGCCACCATTCGAGGAAGGTGATGGCGCTGAGATAAACCGAGTTCGCCCCCAGCAGCGCGAAGAGCGCGAACACGACGGCGAGCAGCACGCGCAGGCGCGGCCCGACGGCGCGGACGTATTTCGGACGTGCAGGCGGGGCGTCACCCGGCGGGGGCGATGAGCGGTGATCTGTCATCTGGGTTCTTTTAGCCGTAATAAATCATCTACTCCCCGCGAAGTGCAAACTTGGCGGGGTGAAGTGCGGGTTTGGCGGGGTGAAGTGCGGTTTTCGGCGACGAATTTTGCGGCATTGAGCCGGCCGCTTTTCTCACGGGAAGAAAAACTGCAACAAGCCCTCGTCCGTCTCCGAGGCCGTATCGTAGCCGGTCAGGGTTTGCACGAGCGTGGCGTCGGTGAGCGATTGGACCGAGCCGTCGCCCAGCGCGACTTGGCCGAGGTTCACGCCGTGACAGACATTCTTGCGCCATTTCGCGGTGGCCGCGCCGGTGCCGGGCGAGGTGAGGACAAAGCAGTTGATGCCGTCCGGCAGGCCGGTGAAATCAAATCCGCTGACGCCGCGATCCGCCGCCAGGATCATGCGCGGACGCTTTTCATCCGCCTCGCTGGCGAGGGTGTAGCTGATGTTGCTCAACAGCAGCGTGGTGGTGTCGAAGCTGGCGGCCGGGATGCGGCGCGTGTCGCTCGGGCAGAGCAGGATTTTCGTGGTGACGAGTTCATTGGACGCGAGGGCGAACTGGAGGTTGACGCGGGCATTGCCGCTGCCGTTGGGTTTTCCCCCGCCCTCGGTCTGCTCCACTTTCCACGGGAACTTTCCGTCATTGCCATCCGCCCACAGCCGCATGGCGAGACCGATCTGTTTGAGGTTGCTCACGCACGAAATCCGCTGCGCCTTGCTTTTGGCCCGCGCGAGCGCGGGGAGCAACAAGGAGGCGAGAATCGCGATGATGGCGATGACCACCAGCAATTCAATCAGCGTAAAGGCGCGTGAAGTGGGGCGCGGCGTCCTCATAAATTATCATCTGCATGACCGACCTGTCTCAGGGCGCGAGCGAGCCGGACACGCGGTAGAATTTCTGCGCGCCGCCCAGCGCGTTCGTGCTGGGAACGAAGGCTTCGAGCGCCATCTGGCCCGGCTGCCCGCCATTGCTATACGGCCCGGCCACGTTCGTGGAGGTGAGAAGTTTGTAATACAGTCCGCGCACCGCGCTGAAGCGCACCTCGGCATTGGTGCCTCCGACTTTCCGCAGGGCGAGGCTGATCGGGACGTTGATGATGGAGCCATCGAAGTACTTGCGCGCCAGGTTCCAGGTGTTGGTGCCGACCTGCGCTCCGACCTGGCGACCCGCGATGTCGTCCACGGGAGGATGGATTCCTCCCCAGATGCGCGAGAGGCCCACTTGATCGGCGGCATCATAGTAGGAGGCCCATTGCAGTGTGACCGGCTGGGTGGGGCCGGCCTCGTTGACGAGAGTGGGGAGCGTGTAAGTGCCCAGGCCACCCGGGAACCACTTGGAGCCGGTGAAGGCTGACATCACTTCCGCCGCCGAGCGGCTGAACGTGCTGTGGCCGGAGATGTAGCCGGGGAAGCCAGGGGTGACGAAGGTCTTCTTCTGATAGGTCATCCAATCCTCGGCATGAACCCATCTGACTCCGCTGGTTTCGTCCTGCGGAAACTCGGGCTGCCCCGGCCACGAGAAGACGGCGATCTTGCCGGGCGTCAGTCCGGCATGACGGCCGGAAGAAACCGAACTGGCAGTGATGAGCTCAATCAAGTTGGTCACCAGCAGCAGGCCGTTGGTGTGGTACGAGGGCAAGCCCGGATCGCTGGACTGACCGAGGCCGCCGCAGTGACGAATCGCGCTGATCGGTCGCCAGGCGTTGTAGTGACGCTTCACGCTCCACGCGGCGCAGGCCGCATCGTGCAAACCGGCGTTCAAGGCGAAGTACAGTTTCACATCCCATTCCAAACGATCCACCACGGGGCCAGTGCCGCCCACCCGCTTCACGGGCAGGTCATCCGAAACGTGGTTGGCGATGGCATTCCAGTGGCCGGGCGGCGTTTCCGAAGTCGGGCCATCCGCCCAAAACTCCGTGAGCGCGCGGGTGAAGTCGCCGCGCAAAACGATGTTGGAGACGTAAGCCAGGCCGGTCACCGGATTGGTGACGTAGCCAGTGCCATTGTTTGCGCCCAGGATATTGTTGCCAATCGTCGCGGGCGAAATGTCGAGGGTCACAGCGTCGGCCGTCGTCAACTGGCTGCTCGCGCGAAGCACGGACACGAGATTCGTCTTGAACTCCGCGTCCCTCGCTCCGCCCAGGAACGGCGGCGGGCCGGGATCAATCCAGGGTTTGTCCAGGTCCACTCGCCCCAGTCCGAAAGCCCGCGTCCAAAGCCATGGTGCGCCCAAGTAACCTTGGAGTGGGTTCTGCGGGAAACCATTTTGATCAATGGAACCGGCCACGATGAGCCGCTGCCACTTGTTCACGTCGGTGATGCCGTTGGTGCCATCCGTGACTCCATGGAGGAACGGATTCATCGGCGGATTGGAGAAGACGTAGCGGCGCGGGTGGCCGACCGAATAATCAGGATACGCGACGGGCGGGTTGGCCGTGGGAAAAGGCGTGCCGGCGGTCTGCCTCGAACCATCCTCCAGAAAATACGCGGACACGGCATCGTAAACACTGTTGCCCACGCCGGCGGGTGTGGAGGTGTCGCGAGAGACATTGTTGGTGTCGTATCCCAGGGCTGCCATGAACGCGGGGTTGGCTCCCGCCTGGTTGGTGGCCGTGCGCGAGTAGGTGTGCCGCTCCAGCATCATCCGATACATGGCGTAGCTGATGGCCTCGCGCCGCGCCGCCGCGAGGTCCGGCGCGGTATGCTTTCCTCGATAAAGAAAACCGACGGCGTTGGTGTCGTACGCGGCCCACGCATCGTACATGCACACCGAGAAGCTGAACAAATTTCTGGCCTGCCCGGGCGGATGCGGCGTGTCCATGCGGATGCCTTCCAGCGCGCGTTCATTCCAATTGCGCGCGATGGAGTAGTTCGTGTTGGGCACGTACCAGTTGATGGCCGCGCTAACCTTGAAAGTGATCACGAGCAAAACCCAGGCGGTCACGAGATGCTTCCAACGAGCGTTCGATCCACGAAGAGAGTTTTCTGAAACTGGTCTGTCCATAAGTTTGGCTGCTTTCACGTTGCTGGGTTCTAATATTAGGAAGTTTCTACTTTTTCCAACCGTATGGCCCAAGGCGATTTGGATGAGTTGCTTGTTTTACGGGGCGACCCGCGCGGTGGAGGTGGCGGATGCCACGCGCGGAACGGCCTGCGTCCAGCCGGGGACGGAAACCGGCCCACCATGCCTCTACGACTTTCCCGTGCGCCTCGTGTTGAATCAGGCATCAGGATGGAAGCACGGAAGGCATTGAACAGGAAGAGCGCCGCAGCGACCCCAGGCCGGGCGACAAGGTCCGCTGCAAAATTTTACTTTTCCCGCTTCCGTGTTTTCCGCGCCTTCCGTGGTTCTCCCTCCGACCATTCGGATTTCAGGTTGAACTCCCGCTCAAAGCAGCGCATGAATCTGTCGTCATAAAATTATGTCACGAAATTTGCTGATTGTGCTCGTCGTCCTCTGCGCCGGAATCGCGGGGCTGATTGTTTTCTCCGGAAAAAAATCCCTACTGCCACAAGCCGACCCCACGCACGCACCGGGACCGGACACCACCGCCGCGACGCCCACTCCGGGCACGCCCGGCACCGCCGCCCAGCCCGCGCCCGCCACGCCCTTCGTGGGCAACAACGGCGCGGTGATTCCGTCCGGCCCTTCTGGTCAGCCCACCGTCGTGGCACCTCTGACGGCGACCGCGTCCAAAACCGGACTGATGGTGCAGATGCCGAGCGGCGCGCAAATCCCCATCGTCAATCCGCTGGAAATGCCGGACACCAAACCGCTGCCCATGCTGGAAAAAGATTACCTCGCCAAAACCAACCGCGAAGACCGCCTCGACCTGATGATGGACATCACCGACTGGCCCGGCCCGGAAACGGTGAAGGTGCTCACGCGCCTGTTCCAAGCCGAGACCGATCCCGAACTGCGCGTGGACCTGCTCGACTCGCTCCTGAGCATCGAAGGCAGCGTGGACGAAAAACTTTCCATGCTCGCTCTCGCCACCGCCAAGGGCCAGCCGACGGAAGTCCGCCAGTCGGCGATTGACGGCCTGATCGATCTCGAGGACCCGCGCGTGATTTCCATTCTCAACGGCCTGCTCAACGATCCCGACGAGGAAATCCGCGAAGGCGCGAAGGACGCCATTGAGATGCTGCAAACGCCGCCGGTGACGTTGAAGTAGTTGGGAGCGCCAACCAATTAGGAAGTCGGCGCTCCGCCAAGGCAACGTTGATTTCCGGGATCAGACCTTGCGCTGGACGCGCCTCCACAACTTCGCCGTCTCCGCACTGCAACGGGAATTCTTCAGACGCAGCCTGCCGTTCCTGATCGTGCTAGTGAAGATCTGAACTGAGGAGAAAAACAAGCCGCTCCCGGCCACGGGCGAGATTCAGCCGGCTTTTTCGAAACGCCGGTCTCCGACCCGTCCGGCTGGCCTCACGGCTTCTTCACGCCGCCGCAATTGACCACACGCCGCGTCAATGTCCTTGCCCCGCGAACGGCGGAAGTGCGTGACGAGCCTCCGCGCCCGCAGCACTTCGGCAAACGCCTCAGCCGTTTCGTCGGAAGACGGCTCGTAGGCGATGCCGCGCAAGCTCAGGCCGGTGGGATTGTAGCGCAGCAAGTTGATGTGCATCCGGCGCGAACCAATCAACTCAGCGAGGAGTCGGGCGTGTTCCAACGAGTCATTCACCCCGGCGAGCAGACAATACTGAATCGTCACCGGCCGACCGCGACTGGCCTGGAACCGATCCGCCGCCGCAAGGATGTCCGCGATGGGAAAGCGTTTCCCCATCGGCAACAACTTGGCGCGCGTGGCGTCATCAGGCGCATGCAGGGAAACGGCGAGGTGGATGTTCAGTCCCGTGGCCGTGAGTGCGTCAATGCCCGGCACAATGCCGACGGTGGACACCGTGATCTGCCGCCAGCCCAGCGCGCCGAGTTTGTTGTCGGCCAGCCGATGCACCGCGGCGAGGACCGCATCGAGGTTGAGCAACGGTTCGCCCATGCCCATGAAGACGACCGTCTGAAGTTTGCGCCCGACCGCGTGCGCCTCCCGCCGCAGAGCCAAGAACTGCTCCACGATTTCTCCCGCCGTGAGGTTGCGCTCGAACCCCGTCTTCGTCGTCGCGCAGAAATCACACCCCATCGCGCAGCCCACCTGCGACGAGACACAACCCGCCGCACGGTCGGCGCGGAAATCCGGCATCAACACTGACTCCACCGTGCGCCCGTCGCCCAGACGCAGGAGCAGTTTGGTCGTGCCATCATTCGCCACCTGCCGCACCGCCAGCGTCGCCGAGACGGACGCAAATTCTGTGCTCAACCGTTTTGCCAATTCCTGCGGCAATCCCCGTGCGGTCGAGGTCGTGATGCCGCCACCCGCATAAAATGCCCGCAGCACCCGCGCCGCATGACTGGGCTTGTAACCCCACGTCGCGAACCGTTGCGCCAGCGTGGCGGGATCGAAGTCGGCCAGCGCGACCGACGCAGGCCGGGGAAAGGAGGAAGCAGATGCGTCCATGCTAAAGCACACAGACAACGACGGTCGGTTGGAAACGAAGAATCACGCCGCATGATGTAGCGGAGCGAGAATGTCCACGCACGACAAAAGCCAACGCGACTTTATCATCCATCAGGGTGGCGGGCAAAATTAACCAATTGAGCGAACGCAGATGCTCTGTTTAGTATCGAAGCATGACCGCGCGAAAATCCAAAACAGTCAGCCTCGCAAAAAGTGTCACGCACGTTGCGGTGGAGCTTTTGGATTTTGATTCGCTCAATCCACGGCTGCCGAATTACATCGACAAGAGCAACGACGGCGAGGTCGTCGAGTGGATGCTAAAGGAGGCCAACGTCGTCGAACTGATGGGGTCAATTGGCGAGCAGGGATATTTTGAAGGCGAACCGCTGATTGTTGTCCCGTCGAAGGACAACGCAAAGCATTTTGAGGTCGTTGAAGGAAACCGCCGACTGACAGCGGTCAAGCTCCTGCACAATCCCGAACTAGCAACCACGCGCAAGGCCGCCGTATTGGATGCAGCCAAGGTCGCCAACAACAAGCCCGCCAAATTGCCGGTGCTCCAATTTGGCAGCCGCGATGAAGTGCTTCGCTTCCTTGCCTATCGTCACATCACTGGTATTGAACCTTGGAATCCGCTTCAAAAGGCGCGTTATCTCAAGCAACTCGCATCGTCAAAAGATTTCAAAAGACTTGGCAAAGAAGAGTTACGACGACGGCTGGCGAAGGAGATCGGTAGCAACTCAAACTACGTTGCGAAGTCACTGGCGGGGCTTGCGGTTTACGACGCTATCGAAGAGGCCCATTACTTTGATATTCCCGGTTTGAATGAAAAAACGCTTTTCCACAGCGTTCTCACAACTGCGTTGACCTACGCCTCTATTTCAAAGTTCATCGGTCTGGACGGCCCGACCGACGATGATGCCTCGCATCTCGGCACGAAGGAGTTGAAGGAACTGACGCGCTGGATTTTCGAGCAGAATTCGGAGGGGCAGACGCGCATCGGTGAGTCACGTAACTTGCAGAAACTCGCCCGCGTGGTCACTGAGTCAAAAGCTCTGGAAAAGTTTCGCGGCGGACGCTCACTGGTGGAGGCAGACTTGCTGACGAGCGGCCCGGTCGAAGCATTTCGAAATTCACTCGGTGAAGCGAAATCGCGGCTGGAAACGGCACGGGATTGCGTTCACCTGGTTGAAAAATTCTCCAATGAGGATGCCGATCTGTTGAAGGAAATCCAAAAATTATCACGCCTGCTGTCAAATCACGTTGACGACAGCCTGATGGATTCGCCCAAGCCAAAAGATTAGAGCGGATTTTCGTCTATGGCATATCAGCTTCCCAACCACCGCCTTTCGAGCATCCATCATTTCGCCGATTGGGTTGAATTGCTTTGCATCGCTGATTTGGACGGTGAGATGGATGAGAGCCGCGTCAGACAGGAAGCGCGGCAACAAAAAGACGATTTGGGCGAAGGAAACCTCGCAGACGAAGACGGGGAACTCCAAGGCGGATCGCTGGACAAGACCGAGAAGAGCGACCGTTGGAATTCTCTCGTGGCTGGGTGGTTCGCTCACTTGCGCTTCCGTGCCCGGCAGTTCGGAGATGCCTATCCATTTCAGATTCAGGATGGTGAGGACATCATTGTGCTCAAGGCGGATTTGGCGACCAACCAGCAGCTTTATCTCGCGTTCTTGATGTCGTCGAACTTGAGATACTTTGGAAAGCAACAATCTGATCTGACCGCCAGCTTTGAACTCATCTGCCTCGAACTTTTCAAAATGATTTCACCTCGTGCAGCCGAAGTCAGGCTGTTTGGCGCGAACAAACTCAATCAGGGGGAGTTCTCAGGAAAACTTTGGGACAAAATCCAAAAGCTCGCCACGCGGTTGCAAGAGCGTGTGCAAATCGTTGAGGAAAAGTTTGCCAAGAATGACTCCGGCGATCATGGACTCGACTTGTTTTCATACGTTCCATGCGGCGATTCCAACCCAGGGACAGTCCTGATGTTCGGGCAATGCGCTTGCACGACCGACTGGATCAACAAGCAAGACGACTCCGCAGAAGGAGCGTGGAGGAACGTGATGACTCTCATGTCTCGACCGTTGAATGTAATCTTCATCCCGTTCTGCCTGCGAGACACGGATGGAAATTGGCACAGACCTCAAGACCAACGCGGGCATGTGATGATGGATCGCCAGCGGTTGCTCTTCTTGTTGCGAGGTAGCGAGGACGCTTTGAAAAAGCTACCCGCATTCACCGCAGTCAACGAACTGCTGAAAACCAAATGCGCCCTGAACTAGCCATGCCACGCAAGCTCACAGCGGTTTCACTATTTTCTGGCTGCGGTGGGTTTGACCTTGGCGCACAGGAAGCCGGCGTCAAAATCATCTGGGCGAACGACATTGATCCATACGCGGCATCCGCGTACCGGACTCTTTTGCCCAAAGTGCCGTTCACGCTCGGGGATATTCGAAAAATTAAAGAATTCCCCGAAGCTGACGTATTGATTGGTTGCTATCCTTGCACCGGTTTCAGCGAGGCGGCCCGGCGGCGGCCCGGAGATTTGAGCGAGCGCGACCTGCGCGCCAATCCTGGGAACTTTCTTTACCGTGAATTTCTCCGTGCGCTTCGCCAAGTGCGTCCCAAATTTCTATTCGTTGAAAATGTGAAAGGGATGCTCACCGCAGAAGACGGTTGGTTTTTCGAGAAACAGAAGCAGGGCTTCCGCCGGCACGGATACAAGGTTCAATCCAATCTGCTGCTGGCCACGAATTATGGAGTTGCCCAAGAGCGCAAGCGCGTGTTCATCGTTGGAATCCGGAATGACGTGGAAGATTTTGCATACGAATTTCCCGCTTCAACTCACGGCGCAGGGGCTAAAAAACCGTTCTCTGTCCTGCGAGATGTCATTGGCAATCTTGCCTCAAAGCATGATGACGATGCCTTCTGCACCAAAGAATTTCACGGTCACTTTCTGACTAGAAACCGCAAGCGTAGCTGGGACGAACCAAGCTACACAATCGTGGCCCATGCCAGCCATGTGCCCCTTCATCCCGACGGCGAGCCGATGAGACGAACAGGAAAAGACAAATACATCCTCCAGGGGAAAATTAACCGCCGCCTGTCGTGGCGTGAATGCGCCGCGATCCAAGGCTTGCCAGACAGTATCAAAGTGGATGGCGGTTTGTTCGCGAAATACAGAGTCGTCGGCAACGCCGTGCCACCAGCGTTCGGTCACGCGTTGCTTAAATCAGTTTCAGCGTGGGCTAAGGCAAACTAAAAAAGCCGCCCCGGTTTCCCGGAGCGGCCAGATGGGCGGTCACCACGAGGGCGACACAACCCTGCGTGCTCTTCGCCGAAGCGATGGCACAAAGTCCCCTTGCGGGGACAAACCTATTTCTTCTTCGCCTTCGGCGCGGCGGCTTTGCGCTTCTCCTCGATCGCGGCTTGCGCGGCGGCGAGGCGGGCGACGGGGACGCGGTAGGGCGAGCAGCTCACGTAGTTCAGGCCGATGCGGTGGCAGAACTTCACGGAATCGGGTTCGCCGCCGTGTTCACCGCAGATGCCGAGCTTGATGTCGGGCCGGGTCTTGCGGCCCTTCTCGATGGCGATCTGCATGAGCTGGCCCACGCCGGTCTGGTCAATCGTGGCGAAGGGATTCTTCTTCACGATTTCCAGTTCCGCGTAGCCGGGCAGGAAGCTGCCGGAGTCGTCACGCGACATGCCAAGCGCGGTCTGCGTGAGGTCGTTGGTGCCGAAGCTGAAGAACTCGGCGGTCTGCGCGATCTCGTCAGCGGTGAGCGCGCCGCGCGGGACTTCGATCATGGTGCCAACGCTGTAGGCGATCTTGGTCTTCTTCTCGGCCATGACGGCCTTGGCGGTTTCGTGAACGACCTGGACCTGGAGGTCGAGTTCCTTCTTGAAGCCGACGAGCGGGATCATGATTTCAGGCTTGGCTTTGAAGCCCTTCTTGTTCGCATCCGCAGCCGCTTCAAACACGGCGCGGGCCTGCATGGCGGTGATTTCCGGGAACTTGATGCCGAGACGGCAGCCACGGAAGCCAAGCATCGGGTTGAACTCATGCAGCTCGTGGACGCGGTGCATGATCTTCTCGACGGGAACACCGAGCTTCCGGGCGAGATCCATCTGCGCTTCCTTCGAGTTCGGCAGGAACTCGTGCAGCGGCGGGTCGAGGAAACGGATGGTGGCCGGGTAGCCTTTCAGCTCCTTGAAGATGCCGAAGAAGTCTTCGCGCTGATACGGGAGGAGCTTGGCGAGCGCGGTCTGACGGGCTTCGAGCGAATCCGCGAGAATCATTTCGCGCATCGCGTCGATGCGGTCCCCCTCGAAGAACATGTGCTCGGTGCGGGTGAGGCCGATGCCGACCGCGCCGAACGCGATGGCGTTCGCCGTCTGCTCGGGGTTGTCGGCGTTGGTGCGGACGGACATGCGCGTGGCCTGCGAACACCACTTCATGAGCTGCGCGTAGTTCTTGAACTTCTCCGTGGCCTGCGCGGCTTTGTCGCCGTTGATCAGACCCGCGACGATCTCGGACGGCGCGGTCTTGATCTGGCCGCCATAGACGAGACCGGAGGTGCCGTCGATGGAGAGGAAGTCGCCTTCGCTGAAGGTTTGTCCATCCACGGTCACAGTCTTCTTGTCGTAATCCACCACCAGCGCCGCAGCGCCGCAGACGCAGACCTTACCCATCTGACGGGCGACGAGCGCCGCGTGCGAGGAGACACCGCCGCGTGCGGTGAGAATGCCTTCCGCCGCGATCATGCCGCGCAAGTCTTCGGGTGAAGTCTCGACGCGAACGAGGAGAACCTTCTCGCCCTTTTCCGCAGCGACAACAGCGCGATCCGCGTTGAAGTAAATCTTGCCCGTGGCAGCGCCAGGACCCGCCGGGAGACCGGTGGCGATGGCCTTGGCCTTCTTGACCTCGGCGAGGTCGAAGATGGGCGCGAGCAACTGTTCAAGCTGGTCAGCCGGGTTGCGCAAGATGGCGGTTTCCCAGTCGATGAGCTTCTCCTTCACCATGTCGGCGGCGAACTTGAGCGCGGCCATCGCGGTGCGTTTGCCGTTGCGCGTCTGGAGCATGAACAGCTTGCCTTCCTGCACCGTGAACTCGATGTCCTGCACGTCCTTGAAATGCTTCTCCAACGTCTTGCGGACTTCCATCAGCTCCGCGTAGGACTTGGGCATCTGCGCCTTGAGCTTGGACACCGGCTCCGGCGTGCGAACACCGGCGACCACGTCTTCGCCCTGCGCGTTGATGAGGAATTCACCGTAGAATTCGTTCACGCCATTCGCGGGATTGCGGGTGAAGGCCACGCCGGAACCGGAGGTCTCGCCCGTGTTGCCGAACACCATCGCCTGCACGTTGACGGCGGTTCCCCATTCGGTGGGGATGTTGTATTTCGCGCGATACACTTTCGCGCGGTCATTCATCCAGGAGCCGAAGACGGCACCGGCCGCACCGCGAAGCTGATCCCACGGATTGTTCGGGAACGCCTTGTTCGTGCGTTCCTTCACGAGCGCCTTGAAGCGCTTCACGAGTTCCTGCTGATCGGCGGCCGTGAGATCGGAATCAATGATGTCGCGGTGATACTTGTCGTGCTTGAAACCGTGGATGACGGACTCGAACGGATCGTGGTCTTCGCCTTCGCGCTTCTGCACGCCCATGACGACGTCGCCATACATCTGGATGAAGCGACGGTAGCAATCCCAGGCGAAACGCTCATTGCCCGTAGCCTTGGCCAGCGCGACGACGGCCTGGTCGTTCAAGCCGAGATTCAAAATCGTGTCCATCATGCCCGGCATGGAATCGCGCGCACCGGAGCGCACGGCGACGAGCAGCGGCATCCCGGAAGTAGCGCCGAACTTCGTGCCCATGATCTTCTCCATGTTCACGACGCCCGCTTCCATCTGCGCCTGGAGGACGGCGGGATAGGTGCGCTTGTTGGCGTAGAAATAAGTGCAGACCTCGGTGGTGATGGTGAACCCCGGAGGCACGGGCAGACCGATGCGGGTCATCTCGGCGAGGTTCGCGCCTTTGCCGCCGAGGAGCGGCTTCATGCTGCCGTCGCCGTCCGCCTTTTTGTTGCCCCAAGTGTAAACGTATTTCGTGTTCTTAGCCATGTGTCGTGATGCTTAGTGCGCGATCCGCAGTGAGTGAAACGGGGATGATTCCCCGTGAAAATTGCCGTGTCTGCACCGCCGGAAAAGCGAGGCGTGACGCTAACAAAGGAGGTCCGACCGTCAACGGCTGAAATGACGGCGTAGTTCTTGTAGGGGAATAACAAAGCTGCAACAGTCGTTTATCCCACTGGACGACAACTCCTCTGAAGAATCCCGCTGACAGGCCCAGGGTTCTCGTGCGGTCGTCAGGCATGCCTTTACGTTGATGCCTACCTCCAACGAATTTCTGAGTCTTTACGGTTTCTTCATTATGGCTGCCGTTCCTAGGGGACCAGCAGCCCACCCACAACCCAGGTAAAAACCCGCCATGTCACACGAAGAAACCCAACGGCAGATCGCCGACCTTCGCGACCTTAGGGCCCAGTTGACGCGTTGGAGCGTCGGCATCCCCGTGGTCGCCATACTCATCGTCCTCACAGGCCTCTGGCTCATCACCGACGCCGCTCGCGGCCTCGTCAACGAGGGACCGCGCCGGGAGGAGTTCGTCACCGCCCTGACCGGCGGACTGAAACAGGACGTCGTCCCCATGGTGGAGTCCATCGCCCGCCGCACCTACACCGACACCCGGGCCGGGCTGGAACGCGAGTTCGAGCGGCTCAACTCCCGAGCCCCGGAGATCAGCCAGGCCCTCGGCTCCGAGGTGGAAAAACTGTTGAACAACCTCCCGAAACGCGGCGAATCCGCGCTCAAGGCCACCTTCGGCGAGATGATCAAGAAGCGGGAGGCGGACATCAGGAAGATGTTCCCCGACGCCACCGAGCAGAACGTCTCCACGTTCGTCGCCAACCTCACGGGCGAAGCGGAGGAACAGGCCCACAACCTGACCGCGAAACTCTTCGGCCCCCAGCTCATCGAGCTCGACGGCATCCTCGCCAACATCGACCGCATCCGTGCTTCCGAGAAGCTCGGCCCCACCGAAGACCTCGCGACTTGGGACACGGCGCTGCTTGTCGTCGACCTGCTGCGCGATGAATTCAAGGAACTGCACGTCCAGGTGGTCGATGCCACACCGGCTGTCCGTGGCCAGAAGGGAGGTGCGAAATGAGCGCCCCCGAAAACACTTCCGCCGAAAAATTCCTCACCGACGAGCTGGCGGCGGCACGCGCCTCGCTCAAGAGGACGCAGGTCATCGGGCTTATCGTCCTCGTCGTGATCGTCGCCTACATGGGCGTGGTCACGCTGAAGATCCGGGAATCCCTCGTTCCGGCGCAGGCAGCAGAGCTAGCCAATGCCTTCATCACCGAGCGGGTCACAACCCAGGCCGCCGAACTTTCCGAACAGGTGAAACGCCAGCTTCCCGCATGGGTCGCCGGATTGCCCGACTACGTCATCAAGCAGCTTCCCGCCTACCGGCTGGAGCTGGAGAAGCAGGTCGAGATCAGCCTCAAGGACCATGGACTCAAGGTAACCCAGGAACTCGGCTCCAAGCTCGATGCGTTCCTCCAGGCCAACATCGTCCAAGTGAAGGCCATCCTGAAGGCCGGCCAGGACCGGAGCGAATTCGCCAAGCTGGAACCCGAAATCGACCGCTTCCTAAGCGACTACCTTAACCAGCGGCTGGGCGGCGAGGAATCGCTCCAGGCCAAGCTCGACAAGACGCTCCACGCCCTGCGTGACATCAAGAAAATGACCGACCGTCTGGCCACGGCATCGGATCTCACTCCCCAGGAAAAGAAGGCCCGTCATGCCATCGCCATCATCGGCCGCACCGCCGAAGTCCAGGTCAAGGCGCTCCAGCAACTCGTGAAGGCCCAGGAAAAAGGGCTCTGAGACGACATCCGTTTTTGATTCGAGCGCCGGAGGAACTGGGTTTCTCCGGCGTTTTCATTTCATGCAACCGGCCGGCCCGCGTCGCGCCGCCCGATGTTCAGCGGAGCCGGTTCAACGTCTTCTGGAGCTGCTGGTTCTTGGGCTCAAGCTTGGCGGCCGCCTCGATCTCGGATCGTGGCGCGGCCTTTGTTCGCCCTTGTGCTCGTAGATCAAGGCCAGACGCCACCGTGCCGATCCCTTGCCGGGTTCGCCTTCGAGCGGGTCGGAGGCGAGATACTCCTTCAAAGCCACTTCGCCCTCCGCCAATCCCTGGCCCGAGAGCGCGGCCAACCGGCCGACCTGGTAGATCGCCAGGCGGTTCTTGGGAGCAAGTTCCCGCCGCCGGCGATGCCCGGCGCGGCGAGGAAGAACAGGATGAGGGTCTGCCGCGCACCGAGATGTTTTGGATCGAGCTCGATGGCTTTCTCCCACGCACTGCGGCCCTTCCTTATCGCGCCCATTCCCTTGAACGACACGCCGGCCTTCTGCGCGATCGCGCCGTGGGCATTGCGATCCATTGTCCGAAGCCTATTTCTTCACGGCTTGGATGAGGATGAGGCCCGATCCTGGCGGGGTCAGAGTCACTTCGCGGTAGCCGGTGGTGAGGGCGACATTTTGCTGGAATTGCCAGATGCCCCCGACGGCCGTGGTGGTTTCGATGTCGTAGTTCGCGCCGGGTTCCCCGTAGAGCATGAACTTCAGCGTGGCGGGTCCGTGGCTCAGCACGTCGATCAACGGCCTGGGTTGGCCGAGTTCCATGGTGCGCAAGAATCCGTTGCCTCCATTGGTGACGACGACGGCTAGTTGGGTGAAGCGGTTGGTCAGCGGAACGCGTGACATGCGGCTCCATTCACCGCCAAACAGGTTGGTCGTGAACTGGACTTCATAGCCGATGCCCGGCCGGCCGTAGAGCTTGAAGCCATCCCCGCCGGTCTGTCGGAGCATCTCCATGAGAGGCTCGCGGTTGATGAAGACCACCCGTCCATCCGAGCCGCCCGTGTCGGTGATCGGCTGGCCGTTCAGGCGCAGGGCGGAGATGGAGAGCACCCTGATCGGGACGATCGCCGAGGGGAGGCCGTTGGTGGTGACGAAGGTGATCCGGGCGGCGACGTTGGAAGAGCCGGTGACTCCGTCGGGGGACTGCAAGTAGATCTTGTAGGTGTTGCTCCCGAGTTCATCGATCCACCCGCTCTGGAACATCGCGGTGCCGCCGTCGACCAGGCCGACGTTCCGCAGGATCGGGGCTCCGGCCTGGACAACGACCGTGAGGCTCCGGGTCTGCGCCGTTCCGGTGACGCGGATGGGCAGCGATCCGGCTTCGTTGGTCAGCATGACGGCGGAGCCGACCTCCACGCCGAGGAAGTCGCCGACTCCGACGGTGAAGCTCGTGGTGGCCACGAGCGCGGGCAGGCCGTCGTCCGTGACGCGCACAGTGATGGTGTTCGTCGTCGAGGCGTAGTCCGGCGTCGGAGTCCAGGCGAAGGCGCCGTTGGTCGGATTGATGCGCGCGCCGCGGGGCGCGCCGGCTCCGAGGCTGAAGGTCAGCTTGTTCGCCGGAAGGTCGGGATCCGTGGCCGCGTTGGTGAAGGTCAGCAGAACTCCCACGCTGGTGAACTTCGACGCGACGGATGCGATCTGGGGCGTCCTGTTCACTTCGCCCACCACCACGTTCAGGATCTGCGTCACGCTGAGGCCGGGCACGCCGTTGTCGGTCACGCGGATCGTCACGACGCGGTTTGTGGGGCCGTCGGTTTCGCTCGGAGTCCAGGCGAGGAAGCCCGACGAGCTGAGGGTCATCCCGGCGGGTGCTCCGGAAACGATCTGCCACGCGAGCGCCTG
>JAYVQC010000204.1:0-4694 GCA_043757045.1 Akkermansia sp.
GCGCGGGCTTTCCAGCCCGCAGCAATGCGGAATGGAACCAAGTCCTCGGACTGAAGGAAAACACGTCCGGTTATCGAACGCCGCTGCGGGCTGGAAAGCCCGCGCTCCTTTGAGATTGGCTACTTCTTCGGCGCGAAGACGGGGATCACATCCTCGCGGGCTTCTTTGCGGGACGAGCGCACCCAGTCGCCGGTGTCGAAGAAGGCGATGTAAACCATGAAGGTGATCAGTGCCATGGCGAAACCGCTCTGGATGTAGTTGAGAATCTTCCCGCTCACCGGACGGCGGCGGATCATTTCAATCAGCGCCAGCGTGATGTGTCCGCCGTCGAGCACAGGCAGCGGCAGGAGGTTCAACAGGGCCAGGTTCACGTTCATGATCACGCTGAACCACAGCACGAGCCGCCAGCCGTTCTCGTTCTCGAAAAGATTTTTATACACGCGGATGATCATCACCGCGCCGCCGAGTTGCTGCACGCCGACCTCGGACTTGCGCGACACCAGCACGCGCAAGGTGCCGACGATCTGCCCGACGCTCGCCTCGATCTGCGACCACGGCGTGGGATGCGTCATCTGCGAGGTGTTGGTGGAAGTGAGCCAGGCCAGGACGCCGAGCGACGGAGTGCTGTCGGTGGGTTTGACGGGCTTTTCCGCGAGCAAGGTTTTTTCAAACTGATTCGTGCCGCGCACCACGGTGAGCGTCACGGGTTTGGCGGCGATGGCCGCGTTGGTCATGGTTTCTTCCAGGTGCAACACGCTGAGCACAGAGTTCACTTTCTCGCCGTTCACCGCGATCACCTTGTCGCCGCGTTGCAGACCTGCGAGTGCCGCCGGGCTGTTCGTGGCCACGTCGTGGATGAAGGCGTCGTGCGCGGGCGCGACCAGAATCTGCCGCATGGCCTTGCGCTCATACCATTTCGTCTCGCGGCGAATCGGCACGGGGTAGGCCATGAGTTCTTTCCCGTCGCGCACATACTTGATGGGAATGTTCGTGCCTTCGCTGGCGATGATGCGCCACGTCACGCTGTCCTGCGCGGGGGGCGCGAACTGCGACACAGACTGGTTGTCCACTTCCAGAATTTTATCGCCGGGACGCAGGCCGGACTTCCACGCGGGACCGTTCAAATCCACCCAGCCAATGGTCGTGGTCTTGTCGGCCTCGACGGGCTTGCCCACGACCCACACGACGACCGCGAAGGCCAGCGCGAGACCGAAGCTGAAGAGCGGCCCGGCAAACGCCACGATGATTTTGTCGGTCGCGGAGATGGGCGGCAGCGGCTCCTTCTTTTCGCCGTCGTCGGCCTGGCCTTCGATGAGGTCCATCGGAGCCATTTGGGGGAGCGAGACGTAGCCGCCGGCGGGGATGCAGCCGAGGACGTATTCCACGCCGTTGTGCTTCATCTTCCAGATGGGTTTGCCGAACCACACGGCGAAGCGCTCGACCTTCAGACCGCGCCAGCGCGCGGCCAGGAAGTGTCCCAGCTCGTGGACAAAGATGAGCAGATTGAAGAGCAGGAGCACTTCAAGAACGATCAAGACTGTTTTAACCACATGCATAAATCGGCAGATACGGCGCGAAATCGGAGCGGAATATAACGATGAACGTCGCGTGGGCAATGGAAGTTTCCCGAAGCGCCTTGTCAACGCAGAGCGCGGAGCATGAGCCGGGAATTTCATCAGGGTCTGTCTGAAAAATGGGTGGCACGGGCGACCAGCCCGTTCCGCTGGGCAACCTGCCCAGCGGAATACTGGCGGAGTCAGGCGTGTTTGACCGACGCGGCCCTCACCCTTCCGCCGGGCTGGTAGCCCGGCGGCACAGGCCAGTGGCCTGTGCTACCCATCCCGTATTTTCAGGTAAGCTCTCACACTTGGTGCGCGCCCGTCCCCCCGTTTCCCACTCTTCCAGCCATTCGTCATTTGTCATTCGTCCTGCGCAGTTTCAAACTGCGTCATGCACATCGAACGTGTCACCGGCTTCGACCGGCCTGGGCTTGCGCCCTACGCTACGCTGCGCCAGAGCGACGAGCTGCGGCGCGCGGGGCTGTTCGTGGCCGAGGGCGACAAGGTCGTGCGCCGCCTCCTCGCCAGCGACTTCGGCGTGGTGAACGTGCTGCTGCCGGAGCGGCGCTTGGCTGAGTTTGAGCCGCTCGTCCGCGCGCGGCCCGAGGACATCACCATTTACATCATGGAAATTGAGGAGCTGGAAAAGCTCACCGGCTTCCCGTTCTTCCAAGGCGTGCTCGCCGTCGGGAAAGTGCCGCGCGTGAACACCCTCGACTCCGTGCTCGCCACTGCGCCGCGCCCGCATCTGCTCGTGGCCAGCGACGGGCTGACGAACGCCGAGAACATCGGCCTGCTCGTGCGCAACTGCGCCGCCTTTGGCGTTCACGCGCTGCTCGTAGACGAGACCACGGCCAGCCCCTTCCTCCGCCGCTCGGTGCGCAACTCGATGGGAACGATTTTCAAACTGCCGGTGATTGAATGCGCTGCTCCGCTGGAGCGCCGAGCATCGCTCGGCACGGACAACGATTCGTCCGACACCGAGCCGAGCAATGCTCAGCGCGCCGCCGGGTCGGGCAGTCTCGTCCGCGCGATCACGGACTTGCGTGCGCGCGGCGTGCGCGTGCTCGCGGCGCATCTGGCGGCGGGCGCGCGGACCATTCACGACATTGATCTTGAGGGTGACTGCTGTGTGGTCTTCGGCAACGAAGGCGCAGGCGTGTCCCCCGCCGTGCTGGCCGCGTGCGATGAGCCGGTGCTCATTCCCATGAGCGGCGACGTGGACTCGCTCAACGTCGGCAGCGCGGCGGCGGTGTTTCTCTACGAGGCGGCGAGGCAGAGGAAAAAAGCTGAAAAGCTGAAACACTGAAAAGCTGAAAGGGCCGAAGAGTGTTCTAACGCCCGTTCTGATTTCAGAATTTCAGCTTTTTGAAACTCACTTGGTCTCGACGTGGCCGTCGGCGAACACGGAGTTCTGCATGCCGTTGGTGTTGGCGCGGGTGTGAAACGGTTCGTAGTCGTAGAGCATGCGCACGCGGGCGAGGTTTGGCGCGGTGGAGAAACGGCGCATGGAGCGCGGGGGATTCTCGGTGGACTGGTTGTTCAGGTTGTAATTCCAACCGTAACTGGAGCCTTCGGTTTTGTAATAGCCGACGCGATCATCGAGACACTGGAAGACTTTCATGGCCCCGCCCACTTCGTTCGAGAGCACGAGGCTGATGGCCGGCTGGATATTGGTCGGGTCCACGGGAATGGTCGGAACTTCCTCCGCCGAGGGAAAACGTTCCTCGTGGTCGCCCGCCCAAGTCATGACGGCGATGCCCAACTGCTTAAGATTGTTCACGCAACTGATTTCCCGGGCCTTGCCCTTGGCGCGGGCCAGCGCGGGCAAAAGCAACGACGCGAGAATGGCAATGATGGCGATGACGACCAGCAGCTCGATGAGCGTGAAGGCGAGGCGGAGTGGAGTGCGAAGGGTGGATTTCATCGTCCGGCTTGTTGCTCGCGGCGTTTGCGTGCTTCCAGGGAACGGCGCGCGCGATCCACCCGTTGTTCAGGCGTGCTATTTTTGAAGGCGGTGTTCATGCGACTTTCCATGCGCGCTTGGTTCTGCGGATTGTTCCGCATCTGCTCGAAGGCCTGGCGGCGCTGTTCGTCGGGGAGGTCGCGCAGTTCCTCGAATTTCTTGCGCTCTTCCTCGGCCTTGGCCTGTTCCTGCGGGGTCATGGTGGCGAGGCGGGCGTCCATTTCGCGCTGGCGGCTCATTTCGCGCTGGAGGTCGCGTTCGTCGTTGCGCGCCTCGCGCAGGGCCATCCAGTTGGTGTCGCCGCGTCCGCGTCCGCCGAAATCATTCGTGCCGCTGCCGCGCCGTCCGCCGCGGTCGTCTTCGCCGAAGCCGCCGAAGCCCGCAGCGCGATCGGCGTCGGCCTGCACGGAGTAAAAGACTTGAGCCTTGAGGCCGGCGGACTTGGCGACCTTTTCCACGGCGCTGAGGAAGGGGACTTCCTCCAGCTTCAACGAGATGAGTCCGGCGTGAATGCCGTCCTCGGTGATGACTTGGGAGTTGGAGCGGCGGGCCAGAGCGAGGGCGGCAAAGTCCAAATCTTTCGCCGCGAGATTCAGTGTCACCGGGCTTTGCTGCGGGAACACGCCGTCAAAACCGCCGCCACCGCCGAAGCCGCCGCCAGGCCCGCCACCACCGAAACCACCACGACCTCCACCACCACCGTTGTTGCCGCCTTGCATTACAAAATTAGTCCAGCCCGCCGTGTTCTTGTAGAGATCGCCGCGCGCGATCTTGCGGAGGTTCACGTAGGCGCTGCTCTTCGCGTAGATGGGATAGACGGCGGAGATGCGGAGCGACGTTTGATCGGAGATGATGCGCAGCACTTCTTCGAGCGGCGTCTTGACGACATTGAAGGTGACTTTTCCTTTCACGTCCTTGTGGACGACGATGGTTTCCCAGGTCTGCCACTCGATTTTTTTCAGCACATCGCGCACGTCGGCGTCGCGCACCTCGAGAGTGACGAGGTTTTTGTGCGCCTGCATGGCCTTACCCCCGAGCCAGAAGAGGGCGAGCACCGCCAGCACGGAACTCCAGATGTAGATGCGCTTTTTCACAGGGGCTAACGACGGGCGGAACGGGGAAGTGGTTACGTGTGGTTTGTAGCGGCGTCTCGTGAGAGCGCCGCCATT
>JAYVQC010000205.1:0-18289 GCA_043757045.1 Akkermansia sp.
TTCCGCCGCCGGCTGGATTTACCTCGCCATGACCCGCCTCATGCTCCGCCGACTCGCATGAACATTGGTTCATTTTGATTTTTCAGACCGGCTCTCAGATGGCCAGAAGCCAACCCCATTCTGGACTGACGGCAATATCGGCGGCGGGCCGCCTCACAGCGCCGTGCTCCCTGCACCCCGTCAATGTCATCGCCCATCGGACTTCGGTGGTGCCTGATACTTCCATTGCGAATCGGTCAGCCGGCGGTTGAAGGTGAACATCGTCTTCGCATCGCCGGCGTCGGCCACGGTGACTTGAATGGTGGGGAATTTGGCGTCCCACTTATCCACCTGGATGCGGCGGATGTTCTTCTCGGGCCACGGCTGATCGTCGGTCCATACGTGTCCATCGGCGTGGAGGTAGAGCAGGGGCTTCTTCCATTCCGCTGCGGCCTCGCGAAAAGGAATGAGGAAGACTTTGAATTTGTCCTTCGACTCTCCCGGTTTGATGGTGAATGGATTCGCCTGGCACAAAAGCACGGCGGCACGAACGTCGCTCATGGACGGACGGGTCAGCACCTCTTTGATCCAGGCCGCATCCTGGGGCAGGCGGACAGCCCATTCCGAGGCATCGTGGACGCGTCCGCCGACAAGATTGAGGCCGATGAAGACCACGCCCTGGCGCACGAACGTAAAGTTTTCTGGACGTTCCGGCGACCGCTCGGTTTTCCAGGCCGGCTGAAAACGTTCCTCAAATCGGGCGTAATACTTCTGCCACCATTTCCCGCCCTGAACAGGATCCTCCAAGTCGTTCCATTCGTTGTCGCCCGGCACAATCCAGGTGGGAATTGCATTGCTGTGCGCCAGCAGGTCCGACGTCCAGCGATACTCGGGTTCGGTGGGCATTTGATCCGGGCCTGGAGGTTCGGGCTGTCCAGGTTTTGTGGCGGGGCTGGTGCCACCATCCGCCGGCTTTTTCACCAGCGGTTGTTTGAAGACATCGCCGAGATGCACCATGAATTCCGAGGTGCGCTCCCGGTTTTCCTGCTGGACGTAAAAGGCCACGGCCGGCTTGTCCGGCGGCGTGTACGGGCCACAGCCCATGGCGGAAAATGTGATCGGCTCGGCAGTGGCGGTAACGACAAGGCCAAGACATCCCAGCGAAACGGCCGCGAGATATTTGCTCTGAATAAGCGTGAACATAGATGTTTCTGGTCAGTAAAAGACGGATGCGTCAGTTGGGTTTTTGGGATTTCAGGCGCTCCCACTTTTTGATCATTTTCCTCACCCGCTCGCGCACCTTTTCCATCGTGGCGGGATCCCTAAACGTTCCCTTTTTTCCGTCCGGTTGGGGTTCGATGAACATGGTGTTAATGCGTCCTTCCAGGTCGGGCAACTCCACTTCAAGTGTGTGAACCCAATTTGACTGGAACTCGGGCTTTGTCCACCTCTGGTCCGTGCCTGTTGAATAAATGAGGAATTGCGTGTGCGGCGAGGCTGCTCCTACGGCCCTGATCAAGCTGCGCAGCCTGGCGTCCTGCGAATCATAAAGTGCCTGCCACTTCCTTAGCTTCTCTCCGTCGGCATCGTCGGCAAACGTAGGGTAATCCAAGTTCAACTGCGCGGCGAACGGGTGGAAGAAGGATGAACGGTGGATGATCACGATGTCCGGACGCTGTGCGGCAACAACCGAGTCGCGCGCGAAGTCCAAGCCAATTCCCTCCCTGAACAAATTCTTCTGCAACACGATTCCATCAAGGCCCGCCAACTTGGTGTAAAGTTCGTCCGCGTTGCTGCGGCCTTTGGGGATATTGTCCTGGTCGTAAACCCCGCGTGGCGCGGTCGTATCCATAAGAACAAAGACGGGATGGGTTGCCGCTGGGATGGGGGGTGGTGAATTAGTCGGCGCGGTTGGTGATTTAGTCTGCGGGCGGTCGCCGGTAGTGCCATCCGGGCGTTTCATGGCAACGAACACAGCGCCCCCAATGGCGAGCAAGAGCACGAGCAAGGCAGCCATGCGTGGCCAGCGCGCTTTCGGCCGTTCCTCCCCGTTCGGGCCTGATGGCCCTTCCGGGGTTCGCGGCGTCTTTCCTGCCGCGACACCGCCCGGCGGGAGCGCTGCTCCAGTGCTCCGCGGTCTCCCCTGAACCGTTTCGCTCACCGAAACTAGTTCTTCATGGAGCTCGTGCGCAGTCTGGAAACGCTGTGCTGGATCGTGATGGCACGCCTTCAGAATGAGATTGTTCAACTGGCGAAGAGCAGGATTGGTCGTGAACTCTTCCGCGGCAGCGGGCGGGTCTGGAAAGCGTTCGCACGGCATTCCCATGAAGAGTCCGTAGAAGACCTTGCCCAAACTGAAAATGTCTCCGGTTGGTTGACCCGGCAGTTCCGGCGGCATGTAATTCAAAGTGCCGCACGCTGAGACGTCCGGCCCCGCTTCGGTGATCAACCCGATGTCAGCTAACTTCGGCACACCTCTCACGAAAATGATGTTCGAGGGCTTGATGTCGCGGTGAATAAACATGTGCGCGTGGAGGTGGGCCAAACCAGCAGCCAGCGCCAGGCCGATCGGAAGACTTGTTTCCAGCGGGAGGCGCCCAGGTTTGGCCAATTCATGCGTCAGGGTCCTCGGCACGTACGCGTTGGGGGCAATACGCTGGCCAGTTTTCACGTCGTCGGCCAATTCCATCACATAATAAAAATACCCGGCGGCCGCGTTCTCTCCGACCTGGAGGATCTGGACAAAGCCGGCGTAGTTTCGGGAAATAGGCTCAAAACTGCGGAGGCCTTTGAATTCCCGTTGATAGGCACCCTCGTCGGCAAACGTGCTTCGTTTGACTACCTTGACGGCGCGAAGGCTCCCGATCGCATTCCGGGCCAGCCACACTTCGCCATAGGCTCCTTTGCCGATGCGCCGGATGAGCACGTGCTCGGCGATATTGGGCAGGGCTTCCCCGTCTATGACACTGGACGTGGTCGCCTTGGGAGGAAGCGGAGCATGCATGGTTTTATGGCGGGTTGCTCTCCAGGCGCTTGATTTCCTTTTTCACGCGGGCGGAGATTTTATATTTCGCAAAATAAACTTCCGGCAGTTTCACGCCCAACCTGCGCGCCACTTGAAGCGCTGGAATATCTTTCACCACATGCAGATAAAATATTTGGAACTGGCGCGCATCGGCTTGCTGCTTCACGTATTCCAGAGCCGTATCGAGCAAGTGCGTGTGCCATTCCGCGTCCCAGATCTCATCCAGTGATCCGCCTTCGTCAGAAAGAGATTCCAGCAGCGAAGTGCCGAGCGGTTCCTCGCGGCGCACGTACTGGCTCCCTTGCTTGGAATGCTGACGCCGAAGCGCATCGATGATGCGGGAGCGCGTGATGCGCAGCAGCCAGGTTTTGAACGTGCCCATTTCCGGCTTGTAACGAAACTCCGGCATGTGCCGCGAGATCGTCACGAATGTTTCCTGCACAATGTCTTGCGCGGCGGCTTCGGAGAAGCCGGCCTTCCGTGTCACGTTGAAAATCAATCTCCAGTAAGTTTTGAAGAACTCATGCCAGCTCCCTTGATCGTCCAGATTTCTCAGGCGCATCAACAGCGTCTCGCGGGTCGGAATCAAATCTTCAGTCTCGGTCGGCATAAGGCTTCGTACTGAATACGCGGAAGACACGCTTGTTTTTAAAGAATCGCACCGCGCATCACCAGCTTGATTCCAAAGACTTTTCGCGCCAAAAACATTTTACAAAACCGCTCTTGCGGCACGTATCCCTCCTTGGAGCGAGCGGCGGAAATGTTCCGGCCCTCGGAGGTCAACGCCGATTTCCCGAAGGAATTTCATTCGATGCAATATACGAAAGCAAAATGCGCCGTAGTGATGGTGGTGATGGTGGTCTGTGCCGTGGTGTTTATGTTCACCCGAATTCAACCCGCCGTTCCGGCGAGGGTGAAGGTGCTGGCTGGCCAAGAGGTTCAGCCAATCACTCAGCAGATTCCGCCGCTGCCGGCGGGCGTGACGGAACTGAAGTTCAGCGAGTTCTTCGTCAGTCCGATTGGGGATCGCGGGCTGGCGTTCACGGACAAGATGCGGTGTCTCGACGGGAAGCGGGTGCGCGTTCTGGGTTATATGGCGCAACAGGAACAGCCGGTGCCGGGCATGTTTCTGTTCAGCGCCATCCCGGTGCGGCTGAACGAGGAGCACTACGGTCTGGCGGATGATCTTCCGGCGGCGACGTTGTTTGTCTCGATGCCGAGGAATCGCGATCAAGTGGTGCCGCACGCGCCGGGACTGATGTTTTTGACGGGCACTCTGAGTGTCGGCAGTCACGAGGAGGCGGATGGGCGGATTTCGAGCGTGCGCCTGGCGTTGGAGGTTTCGCCGCCCGCGAAGCAACTCGCGAGGAGGGGGAAGTGAACTTGCGTAGTTCCACCGTCCTGGTGAAAACGCTCGCGCTGCGAGCGGAGTTCCAAACCGGCTCGCCTCGCAGCGCGAGGCTTTCCACCGCATGGAAATTTTCGACGCACCCAATTTCACAAGCCA
Source organism: Akkermansia sp. (assembly GCA_043757045.1). GTDB lineage: Bacteria > Verrucomicrobiota > Verrucomicrobiia > Limisphaerales > SIBH01 > JANNGC01. Next base: position 4,512 of record JAYVQC010000205.1, read on the forward strand.
GCAGTCAGCAAAACAAAAAAGTCATCGTCATGAAAATAAACAGACAACTTCTTCGACGCGCGTGGTCCACGTTGTGGATCGCGGGTGCATTAGTCATCAGCACGCCGTTTTCCCAAGCGGCCTTGAGTGTGACGCGCCTCACGCCGCCCAGCACGCTGTTCAGTTCGGGCAATCCAAACCCGCCGATCATTGCGCGCTTTCTGCCCGGACAACGCTTCGACGTGCAGGCGACGGTTTCGCCCGACGCGGGCCAGACGATTAGCGGTGCGCAGTTCTCTGTGGATGGCACGGTGATTCCCGGCACGGTCACACTCGTGGCCGCGACGGCGGCGGGCCAGCCGGCGAACAGTCTGGTGATCAGCGTGCGCGCCTTTTCCACCAGCCTGGCCGGTGTTCACACCTTGAGCCTCACCGCGACTCAGAGCGACGCCCAAGTCATAACAGCCACGGGGAATTTCCAAGTCGTGCCTATTACACCCACGACTTGGGGCGCGAAGAACGTCATCATCCTGATCGGCGACGGCATGGGCATCGCGCATCGCACGGCGGCGCGCATCATGAAGAACGGCGTGGCGCTGGGCAAAGCGAAGGCACCGCTGTCGATGGACCTGTTTCCCAACGTGGGAACGGTTACGACGCATTCGCTGAACTCGATTGTGACCGACTCGTCGCCCGGTGCTTCTTGCTACGCCACTGGAAACAAGGCGAACAACAATCAACACGGCGTGTTCCCGGACGACACGACGGAGAACGGCGACAATCCGCGCGTCGAATCAATGGGCGAATACTTGCACCGCACGCAGGGCCGCTCGCTCGGCATTGTCACGACCACGGACCTGTTCGACTCGACGCCGGGCGCGTTCGGTTCGCACACGCAGGCGCGCACGGCGGGCTCGGGCATCTGCGATGAATTTTTCGACGAACGGAATGCCACAGGGTTGACCGTCCTGATGGGCGGCGGGCGCAAATGGTTTTTGCCGAACACGACCCCCGGCTCCGGGCGCACAGCGGGCACGGACTACGTGATCCCGGCATCCATCGCGACCGCCTGGGGCATCCCGGTTGGGGTCATTGATACGGGGCGGGATTTGTTGAGCGAGTTCATCGCCGATGGCTTCACTTATGCGCCCAACGGCACGGCGTTGAATGCCGTTTCTCCCAACACGACGAAGCTTCTTGGACTGTTCAATTTCTCGAACATGAATGTGGCCAAAGACAAGATCGACGGACGGCGGAACGGTGGCGGGACGAACGTGGTGGATGACTTCGGTTTTCCCGACCAGCCGATGCTTGATGAGATGACGGACCAGGCGCTGGCGGTGTTAAGTCAAAATTCCAACGGCTTCGTGGCGATGATCGAGGGCGGCTCCATCGACAAGCAGGCGCACTTGATGGATTCGGATCGCTGGATGATTGATGCTCTCGAGTTCGACCGCGCCATCGAACGCTGCCGGCAATTCGCGCTCACTCATCCCGACACGCTGGTCATCGTGACGGCGGACCATGAGTGCGGCGGCGCGAACATCATCGGCGCGTCGCGCGTGGCGCACACGAACCTTCTCACGCGCGCGGCGGCGGGGACCGGCACGAATCAACTGCGCAGCGGTGTGGTCGGCACGCTCGATCAAGCAGGCTTCCCGAAATACACGATGGCGGCGGATGGCTACCCCGTCACGACGGACATCGATTTCCGCATGTTGATTGGTTACGCATGCAATGCGGACCGCTACGAGGATTGGATCACGAATCCCAAGCCCACGCAAAATGCGTCGCACGGCATTGCCACCGCGCCGCCGCTCGTCGGCTATCCGCAAGGGATGTTGGACCGTGACACGGTGGGCAACTACTTCGTCACCGGCCAGATTCAAGACGCCATCGCCACACACACCGCGTCGGACATTGTTCTGTCGGCGATGGGGCGCAATGCGGCGGTGTTCGGCGGCGTGATGGACAACACAGATGTGTTCTTCAAAGTCATGCAGGTCGCGTTGGGGGATGCCGCGATTCGGCAGGAATTGATTGAGCGAATTGGCAATCCAGGAATTGTCGCCATGAACGGCCTCACCCCCAGTGGTGCGTCATTGGGACTGCAAGGCAGCCCCGGCGGCGAGTATGTGTTGCAAGGAACGACTGATTTCGCGACCTGGACGGACCTGCTCAACACGACCGACCTGCCCGCGAATTCCCCCTACCTCGACACCCACGCCTCGGAGTTTGCCTCTCGTTTCTACCGGCTTGTCTGGCGCTGATCGCGCTCCTTCCGTCTCTCCAAGCCAACAGGCCCGCTTCGGCGGGCCTGTTTTTTTGACCCATCGTACGGAACGAGATTGGTTTTCATGCCGTAGTGGATCGCCGCTAGGTGACGGACGTTCACGCCACGGTTTTGCATTTGCGGGGATTGAATTCGCGCGCCCTCCGACGCCCCATGCATCCAAGTTTCACCGTAAGTTCCTCGAAACATCCGCAACTGCTTCGTCCCTGGACCCTCCGCGCGCCCATCGCGTCATGGTGCTTTGCGACTGAATACTTTTGCGGTCGCGCGTGACGCCGCGCGCCGAACCGCACCCTCATGGTTTCCTTGCCCTGCACTGGACTTCTCTCCTCTCCTGCCCTTTTGTCACTGCTGCACCCAGCGCGGCAGGGCTGGATTGCGTGAATCAGGAGTCCTTCGGTCGTTCGTCGAAGCCTTGGATCGCTGCTCGGCCGCAACGCACCAGTTAAGGTCGGGCCGGGGTTCTGCCGAACACACGCTAACTATTAAGAAGTTAAAACTTATTACGGTGGCCTTGACGTGGCTGTTCCCTGTTTTTGCCACGTTGGGGCAAACGTCGTGGACAGGGGCCAGCAGCACGTCCTGGGGGACAGCGGCCAACTGGACGGCGGGTGTGCCGACCGCTTCGGTGGACGCGATCATCGGTGACGCCAATTTCACCGGGACCAGGCAACCGGCCTTGGGCGCCGCCTCAGTTTGCAAATCGCTGACCATCGGGACCGGTACCAAAGTGTGCAAACTCACGGTCGGCAAAGCGCTGTCGGTTTCGGGCAATATCGTCATCGGCACGAATGGCACCATCTCGCAGACCGCTGGCGTGACGATTTCGGTCTCGGGCAACTGGACCAATTCCGGGATCTACGAATTCAGCAATAACAATGCGAACGTCGCCTTTGCTGGTATCTCCCAGATCATCGGCGGTACTTCTGTCACGGGGTTTCGAAAAATCGTCATCAACGCCAGCAGCACCACCACCCTGGCGACCAACTTCAGCGTGGTGAACCAATTGACCGTGAGCGGAACGCTTGATCCGAACCAACCCGCCACTTTCGCCGTTTCCGGCGCGGGCAAGCTGGTGGTCAATGCCAGTGGAAAAATTCTGGTTCGCGCCACGACATTTGCCGGCAACTACGCCCTGAGCGGCACGAAGACTTTGAACGCAGGCAGCACCGTGGATTACACCGCCAGCGGCGACCAGACGGTGGCGAACACGCTCACCTATTCCACTCTGCGCATCAGCGGCAGTGGGACCAAAACGCTCGCCGGAAATTTGCCGGTGCTGGTTTCGTCCGTCGCCACGGCGGGAAATATCGACGTGGCCGCAGGGACGCTCGACCTCTCCACGTTCACCGCCAATCGCGGCACGTCCGTGGCGGGGGGAAGCCTCAGCGTGGCTGCCGGAGCGACCTTGAAAACCGGCGGCACGGGCACGTTCCCCGCCAATTACACCACATCGTCGTTGGCTTCAGTCAGCACGGTCGAGTATTACGGAACCAACCAAACGGTTTCCGCCCAGTCTTACGGGCATCTCACTCTCAGCAGTTCGGGGGCGGCCACCAAGACCATGCCGGCCACGGCCCTGACGCTCGCGGGCAACCTCACCAGCCGGACCAACGCCGGCGGGGCCTCGGTCTCCTTTACGGCGGGCGCGGCGATCACGGTCAACGGCAGCGTGTCGCTGGGCGCTGCGACAACGTTCACGGGTAGCACATTCTCACATTCCGTAGGAGGCAACTGGACGAACAACGGTACGTTCACCGGCAGCACCAGCACCCTCACGATGAACGGCGTGAACGCCATCATGGCCGGCGCGGGCGCGAACAATTTCTTCCACCTCATCATCGCGCGCTCCGGCATCACCGCCGACGCCAACACCAGCCTGAACGTGGCGGGTGATTTCAGCACCACGGGCGCGGGCACGTTCACGCACAACCCGGGCGGCACGGGCGCGGTGACGATGAGCGGCGCGGGCAAATCCATCAGCGGCAGCGGCATCACGTTCTCCAAGCTCACCATTTCTGGCAGCACCGGCACGGGCGCCTCGTTCAGCGGGGCGGATGATCTGACGGTGAGCGGTTCGCTGACGGCCAGCGCGGGAACTATCACCCTGAGCGGCGCGGGCAAAAAGATTGCTGGCGCGGGCACGATTGCTTTCAGCGGTTTGAGCGTTCCCGGCAGCGTCACCACGACGAACAGTTTTTCGCTCGCGGGGAATTTGACCGTCAGCGGAGCGTTCACCGCCACGGCCGGCATGACTACGTTCGCGGGTTCGACGACACTCTCCGGCACCGCGAACCTTTTCAACACCACGCTGAACGGCACGCTGTTGCGGTTGTCGGCAGATTCCATCCTGGGCCTGGCCGGAACGACCACCCTGACGGCGGGCACGTTCGACGTCACCAACCAGCGCCCGAACACGGTGGTCTTCAACAGCGCGGGGAACCAATCGGTGTTTCCCATCACCTACGACAATCTGAAGATCGGCGCAGGCGGCACGAAGACCGCAGCCGGCAACATCAATGTGCGGGGCCATCTGACCATTGACGCGGGCGCGGTGTTCGCGGGCGGCGCGAGCGGCTACACGAATTATGTGCGCAAGGACTGGTTGAACTACGGAACCTTCACGGCGGGCAACAGCACCGTGGAAATGGTCGGGCCGGACAGCGCCACGATGGTGGGTGCGACGACGTTCAATCAGTTGCGGGTGAACAAGGATACGATGAGTCCGGTCATCACGCTCCGCACCAATCAATCCGTCGCGAGCCTCGACATGGCCAGCGGCGCGATGGACACCGGCACGAACACCTTGACTCTCACGACCACGCGCACCGGCAGCGGCGTTATTCTCGGCACCATCACGCGCACCCACGCCTTCGCCGCTGGGACGGCGTATGCGTTTGAAAGTCCGAACAACACCGTCAGCTTCAGTTCACTCGGCACGGTGAGTTCCGTGACCGTCCGCGTCACGCCCGGTCCGGTGACGGGATTTCCTTTCGGCGCTTCGGTCAACCGTCTTTACACCGTGAGCCTGAGTTCGTCCGGCGCTTATGTCAGCACGCTCCGACTGCACTACGAAGATTCGGAGTTGAACGGCAATGCGGAATCCACGTTGCAGCTTTGGCGCAACAGCGGCAGTTGGGCCTCCTCCGGCGCGACGGCCAACAACACCACCAGCAACTGGGTGGAGCAGTCCACGCTCACCACGCTCGCGGGTGACTGGACGCTTTCCTTTGATAACGGCGTCGCCCGCTGGAACGGCTCCGTCAGCACCGCTTGGGAAAACGCGGCCAACTGGACCGTGTCGCAAGGCATTCCCACTCTGCCCCCGTCCACCAACGATATTGCGAACCTGGGCACGACCAACGTCACCTTTCAACCCACCATCTCCTCCGCCGTCGCGGTGAAGAGCATCTCCTTCGGCAGCGCGCAGGCGCTCACGCTGACGCTGGGTGCCGGCGGATCACTCCAGACGATCGGCAACGTCGCCGGCGTGTGGACCAACAATGTGACGCACACTATCAACGTCGGTGCGCAAACGCTGACCGTGGGTGGCGATCTGGCGTTGAGTGACGGCACGAGCGGACACGCGATCAATCTGAGCGTCAGTTCCGGCACCGTGAACGTGACGGCGGCGCTGATCGAATCCGGCGGAGCGAACCTGACGTTCAGCGGCGCAGGCGTGTTGAATCTCGGCGGTAATTTTGATTACACGAGCGGCACGTTCTCACCCGGAACGAGCACGGTGAATTACAACGGGAGCGGCGCGCAAACCGTGGGCGGCGTGACTTACCACCAACTGAACTTCCTCAAGTCCGCCGGCACGGCCACGCTGCCGGCAGCCGCCGCAGTGAACGGCCATCTGACGCTGACCAACGGCGGAACGTTCCGGCTGGGGGCAAACCTGACGGTGGCGGGCCACGTGACCGTGCGCACGAACACGACGCTGCATCTCGGCGGTGCGGATCTTTCGGTCGGTGGGGACTGGGTTGGCGAAGGCACGCTGAACATCAGCATCGGCGGCGCGGTGGTGCTCACCGGGAGGGGTGCGCAAGCCGTCGGCGCGACGACGTTCCACCATTTCAACATCAACAAGCCTTCGGGCACGGCCACGCTGGCGGGCAACATTTCGGTGACGGCGGGCGCGGGAATTTTCAGCGGGAATTTGGATGTGGCCGGCTTCGCCATCAATCCCGGCGGCGCGGGCGCGCTTATTTCGCTGGCGGCCGGGACGTCGCTGCGAACGGCGGGTAGTTTCCCCACCAACTTCGTGACCGTGTCCCTCAATCCCGCGAGCACGGTGGAATACTACGGCTCGGCCAATCAATCCGTGGCCGCGATGACCTACGGCCATCTCGTGCTGACCAACGGCGGCAGCAACCCGAAAACTTTCGTCGGCCCCGTCGTCGCGGCGGGAAACATTCTCATCGGAACGAATGCCACGCTGGCGGCGAGTTCCTACTCGTTGTCGCTGCTGGGGAACTGGACGAACAACGGCGTGTTCACCCCCGGCACCGGCACCGTCATCTTGAACGGCACCAACAAGACCGTCGCGGGGAACACCATCTTCAACAATATGACCGTCGGTGGCAGCTACACGGTGGCGAACGGCAACATCAACATCACCGGCAATGCGACGATCCTGGGGACTTACGCGGCGGGCAGCGGGACCAACACCATTGACGGGGACTTGTTCAACAGCGGGGCCATGTCGAGCACCGGCACCACCACGTTCACCGGCACGCGCGTCCAGACCATCCAGTTGCTCACCGCGATCTCGTCCGTCTCTTCGGGCGTCGTCAATTTCAACGGCACAGTTCCGCCGGTCCTGAACACCACCACATCGCCTCAATTTGCGAATCTAAACATCAACAACTTGGGCGGCGTGACCGCCAGCGTGGGCTGGACGGTTTTCACCGGATTCAAGGTTGCGGCCGGGGCGGCTTTTAATGGCAGTGTTTTCACCCATACGTTCTACGGCACCGTGACCAACGACGGCACCATGACCAGCAGCGGCACGCTCAACTTCATTCCCCTGGCTTCCAGGACTTTGGTCTTAGGCACCGGATTTTCCAGCGTGGGCCTCGTGGCCTTCAGCGGCGCGAATCAAATTACGATTAGCAGCGGCGCGCTGTCTCTCGGCTCCGTGCTCGTGGCCAACACCCACGCCGCAGGAATTACACCCGTATCGAACTGGACGTTGGCGGGCGACTTGCAGATCGGCAGCGGTGCCATTTTTCATTCGGGCACGGGCCTGACGCACATGCTGGCCGGGAGCCTCGCCAACAACGGCACCCTCAATGGCGGAACGAGCCTGTTCGTCTTCAATGGCGCGACAGAAATTAATGGCATCGGTTCGACGCTCCTCAACAACGTGCTGATCACGGGCGGTCTCACCAACTTCGCGGCCATTTCGGTCACAGGTAATTTCACCAACAATGGCAGCTTTGAAGCGCTGGCCGTGGACGTGATTTTCTCCGGCAGTTCGCCTTCGCTCATCGCCGGCGCCACGACGCCGACGAGTATGGATTCACTGGTCATCGCGAAAAGTTCCGCGACCGCCACGCTCGGTGTGAACGTCAGCGGCCTGACCGCGCTCAACATTTCCGGCGGCACGCTCGACACCGCCACGTTCAGCGTCAGCGAGGATCCGATGGCTTTCGGCGCGTTGACGGTGGCGGCGGGCGGCACGCTCAAGCTGGGCGGGGCCAATGCGTTTCCTACTTTCAGCAGTGGCGTGATTCTCGATGCGGCCAGCACCGTGGAATTCGCCGGGACCGGCGCGCAAACCATCACCGCGCAAAACTACGGTCACCTGACGAGCAGTTCGAGCGGCGCGCGCACGCTGGCGGCGAGCGGCACGGTGGGAATTGCCGGGACCTTCACACCGGGCGCGAACAGCTACACGATCCCGGGCAGCACGATTGATTTCAACGGCGCCAGTGCGCAGCCGATTGCGGCGTTCAACTACAATCATCTCACCAGCAGTTCGAGCGGCGCGCGGACGCTGGCGTCGAGCGGAACGATTGGCGTGCTGGGAACTTTCACTCCGGGAGCCAACACGTTCACCGTCACGGGCAGCACGATGAATTTCAACGGCGCGGCGCAGACCATTCCCGCGTTCACCTACGGAAATCTCCCGACCAGCGGCAGCGGCGCAAAAACACTGGGCGGCAACGTGACGGTCGGGAGCATGTTCACTTTAGGCGCTGGTGGCCTGGCGGACGGCGGCTTCGTGGCCACCGTCGCGGGCGACATAAACAACAACGTGACGCATAGCGGAGCGGGCAAGATTCTCCTCGCCGGCGGAACGACGAATCATGTGCTGACGGGCGCGGGCGCGTTCGAGAATCTGGAGTTGAGCGATACGAACAGCGCGGTGTTGAACGCGACCAACCTCGTCATCAACGGCACGCTCACCTTGGCGACCGGAACCATCGTGACCGGGACGAACCGTGTCATCGTCGCGACGGCCGGCACCGTGTCGCGCACGAATGGCCACGTGGCGGGGTCGTTGCAGAAGAGCATGACTTCCACGCTCACCAACCGGGTTTTTGAAATTGGCGACGCATCCATTTACGCCCCGGTCACCGTGATTCTCACCAACGTGACCGTGGCCGGAACGCTGACGGCCAGCACGACGGCGGGCGATCATCCGGCGATCACGAACTCGGGACTTTCCGCGACGCGCAGTGTGAATCGTTACTGGAGCCTCACGAACAGCGGCATCACGTTCAACAATTCGAGCGCGGTCTTTCAGTTCGCGGCGAGCGACATTGATGCCGGAGCAGACCCGTCCACTTTCCTCGTGGCCAAGAGAACGGGCGGCACCTGGACGCTGCCCACGGTCGGCACGAAAACGTCCACAAACATCCAGACGCTGGGCCTCACTTCGTTTGGCGATTTCCAAGTCGGCCAGTCCACGAACCTGCCGGTCATCACCACCCAGCCGCAAAGCCAGAGCGTCACGGTCGGACAAAACGTCACGTTCACCGCGACCGCCGAGGGTGCCGCCACGCTCGCCTATCAATGGCGTTTCAACGGCACCAATCTTTCCGGAGCGACGAGCACGAACCTGGTCATCACCAATGTCCAAAGCAGCCACGCGGGCAGTTACACGATTGTCGTGACGAATTTCAACGGGACCGAAACCAGTTCGGTCGCCCTGTTGACGGTGCTTCGCGCGAGCACCACCAACGTGCTTGCTTCTTCCACCAATCCCGCGCGGACCGGTTCCAACGTCACGTTCACGGCCACGTTGAGCGTGCTCGCGCCCGGCAGTGGCTCGCTGAATGGCACGGTGCAATTCCGCGCGGACGGGACGGCGCTGGGTTCACCCGCGGCCCTAGTCAACGGCGTCGCGAGTGTCAGCACCACGACGCTGGCCCACGGCGCGCGGACCATCACGGCGGAGTTCGCTGGCGACAGCAACTTCTTGGGCAGCACCAGCAGCTTGAGCCAGGTGATCAACACGCCGCCCGTGGCCGGCAACGACACCATCACGCGCTATCCGAACGGCGCGGTGCGTGTGCCGCTCGCGACGCTGTTGACGAATGACAGTGACGCCGACCTCGACACGCTCACGCCCTCGATCAGTTCCACGAGTTTGTTCGGTGGCACGATAACGGTGAGCGGCAGCTACGTGGTCTATACGCCGGCCCCAGGTTTCACGAATGCGGATTCCTTCACCTACTCCGTCGCGGATGGTTTTGGCGGCAGCGCGGTGGCGACGGTGGCGGTCAACCTCGTGAACAACACGGCCCAGTCGCAGAACTCGGTCATCACCTTCCTCGGCGGCGGCTCGTTCCGCCTGACCTTCTGGGGAATTCCCGGCCGCGCCTACACCGTGCAAGCGACGACGAATATCGTGACGCCCTCTTGGTTTTCGCTGACCAACCTGACGGCGGCTACGAATGGCCTCTACGAAACCATCGACACGCCGCCGACCAACACGCCCTCGCGGTTCTATCGCTCGGTCTATCCCTAGCTCATGCGCAAATTTTTCATCTTCATCGTTCTCGCCGCCAGCCTCGCCGCCGGACGTGCCGCGCTCACGGAAACGTTTTCCTTCAATGACATCAACCGCGCGGTGCCGGACGGCAACCCTGCGGGAATCATCGATGGGCGCACCATCTCCTCGGTCATCACATCGATCAGTTCAATCACGGTGGGGCTGCGCATCTCGGGCGGTTACAATGGCGATCTCTATGTCACTTTGCAGCACAGCAGCGGGTTTTCCGTGCTGTTGAATCGCCCCGGCAAAACCGGCAGCGATGCATACGGCTACGGCGATGCAGGCTTCAACATTCGCTTCGATGATGCGGCGGCGAACGACGTTCACACCTACCAAGCCATCACCACCCCGGGCGCAGGCCTGCCGCTGACCGGCACCTGGCAGCCGGACGCGCGCAACATTGATCCCACCGACGTGACGGCCTCCTCCACGCGCTCGGCCTACCTGTCTTCATTTCAAGGTTCGGCCGGTAGTGGCACCTGGACGCTCTTCCTGGCGGACACCGTTTCGGGCGGCGGCACTGCGACCCTCAGCAGTTGGGACCTGGAAATCACCGGCGTGCCCGAACCCACCACGATAGCCTTGGGAATTTTCGGCGGACTCGCGGGCGGGCTTTGGGGGTTCGCCAGACTGCGGAAAATTTTTTGTTCCAAGCAACTCCCGTAGTGCCGACTGCTGGCCCGCAGAATTGCGCGAGAATCTCTTGGATGATTTCCCCATGATCGAAGTCCCCGGCCGCAAACGCCTCGACTTGGATCACGGCGCGCGCATTCGGGAAATTCTGGCGTGAGCGCTGTGTTTCCCGCTCGCCCGGCGCGGGCCGCACTTCGTATCGTCCGCGTGTGAGTCCAATCCGCGTCACCATCTGGAACGAGTTCGTGCATGAGCGCACGAACGCGGTCGTGGCGAAAATATATCCCGACGGAATTCACGGCACGCTCGGCACCGCGCTGGGGCGGGACGCAGCGTTGAAAATCTCCACCGCGACTTTGGACGAACCGGATCACGGACTCACCGAACAGCGCCTTGCGGAAACCGACGTGCTCCTCTGGTGGGGCCACGCCCGGCACGACGCGGTGCGTGATGAGGTGGTGGCGCGCGTCCACGCCCGCGTGAACGCCGGGATGGGCCTCATCGTTCTGCACTCCGGGCATTACTCGAAAATTTTCAAGCGGCTCATGGGCACGGGCTGCGGCTTCCGCTGGCGCGAGGCGGGCGAGCGGGAGCGTGTGTGGGTGGTGAACCCGGCGCACGAAATCGCCGCCGGACTCGGCGAGTGCATTGAGATTCCGCACAGCGAAATGTATGGCGAGCCGTTCACGATTCCCGAGCCGGAGGAGCTGGTGTTCATCTCGTGGTTCGCGGGCGGCGATGTGCTGCGGAGCGGCGCCTGCTGGACGCGCGGAGCGGGGCGCATTTTCTATTTCAGCCCCGGCCATGAGCTGTATCCGATTTATCATCAGCCGGAGATTCAGCGCGTGCTTCAGAACGCCGTCCACTGGGCGCGCCCGCGGGGTCCGGTGGCGCAGGTGCCGAGAAATGTGCCGGTCGAGGAAGCGCGGGAGAAAATTTTCCACCAAGGCCCGACGCTGCACGACGCGGGCGGCCAGTTGTCTTGACCATGCCCTTCTTCGCCCACGACGGAATCCAGTTTCATTACCGCGACACTCACCCTGGGGAAAACGCCGGACTGACCCCGTTCTTTTTTCAACACGGCCTCGGTGCGGACACGGCGCAAATCTTCGAGCTGTTCCAGCCGCCCGCCGGTTTTCGTCTGCTGTCGTTCGACAGCCGCGCGCATGGCGAGACGCGGCCCGTGGGGCCGGAGGAGAACATTAACATCGCGCAGTTTGCCGACGATTGGCGCGCGTTCCTCGATCATTTGCACATCGAGCGCGCCATCATCGGCGGCATCTCGATGGGCGCGGCGACGGCGCTGCACTTCGCGCTCACGCAACCGGCGCGCGTACGCGGGTTGGTGCTGTCGCGGCCCGCGTGGCTGGACCGGTCGCGCGGCGAGGAGATGCGCGTCTTCACGACGCTGGCGAAATTCATCCGCGAATACGGCGCAACCATTGGCGCGCAAAAATATCAGGAGTCGGCGGCTTACCAACAAGTGTTGCAACTCGCGCCAGAGAACGCCGCCGCGCTGCTCGGGCAGTTCGGCCATCCGCGCGCGGAGGAAACGGTGGCGAAGCTGGAGCGCATCCCCGCGCACATTCCCGCCCACTCGCGCGCGGACTGGAAAAAGATCATGGTGCCGACACTAGTGCTGGCGAACCGGCGGGACGCGGTGCATCCGTTCGAGTTTGGCCAGGTGCTGGCGCGGGAGATTTCCGGCGCGGCTTTTGTGGAGATCGCACCCAAGTCCGACGGACTGGCGCGGCACGCGGCCGAGGTGCAACGCGCGGTGGAGGAATTTTTAGTGAAGAATTTTTCCAACCAGCCCGCCGCGGTCTGAGCGCCGGTTTCCAGGTTCGCCAATCAGTTCGTGTGCATCCGAACACTGTTCTTGGTAGGGCGTCGTCGCTCCGCGCGCGCCGGGGTGTGGCTCAAGCAAGTTCTGCAAGGCTTCTCCGCTGCCAGGCCCGGCGCGCGCGGAGCGACGCGCCCTACCACGCCCATGTTTTTAAGAACGGTGTTCGGATGCACCCAATCAGTTCTCCGACAAGTCCTCGGGCTGTTGCGCGATGAGCTGGTACTTCCAGCCTTTCTGTTTCAAAATCATCGGCCACAATTTTTCCGGTGCCGCATGGAAAACCAAATCCACGGTGGCCGGGTGCGTGAGCCACGTGTCGCGTTTCATTTCGGCATCGAGCTGGCCGGGACTCCAGCCGGCGTAACCGGCGAACACTTTCACGCGCTGCGTCGCGGAGAACGAATCCGCCAGTTCGATCAAATCATCAATGGAGTGATTGAGGTGCAGGTTCGGCAGCACGTTCGCGTCGGGCAGATAATCATCCGCGTGCAGGTAGCTCAGGGCCTGCGGCTGCACGGGGCCGCCGAGGAACAGTTCGTGCGCCTTCAGGGTTGTGGAAAGATTCGACGCCAGAGCGTCGCCGATGGTCTGGCCGGTGGGCCGGTTGAGCATGAGGCCGAAGGCACCGTCGGCGTCGTGCTGGCAGATGAGCAGCACCGTGCGGTGAAAAAACGATCCGTGCAGCCGTCCGTTATCCAGCAGCAACTGGCCTTTGAGCGATTGATGCGTCATGCAAACCTCGACGCGACTATGCGCCACACTTGCGGCGGTGACAAATCCGGGCTTACGGTGCGGGCATGAAAAAATTCTTAATGCTGATCGCGCTCGCGGCGGTGGCGGTGGCGTTCTCCAGCGGTTGCAAATCCCATTCGGGTAGCCGTGAATACATTCCGGGCAAGGGCTGGATACAAAACGACTGAGAGCCGGTCTGAAAAATCAAAATGAACCAATGTTCATGCGAGTCGGCGGAGCATGAGGCGGGTCATGGCGAGGTAAATCCAGCCGGCGGCGGAAGC
>JAYVQC010000206.1:0-18278 GCA_043757045.1 Akkermansia sp.
CTGAAGCCTCACCCCGGCGCGCGCGGAGCGACGCGCCCTACCAAGAACGGTGTTCGGGGCGTGTTGCCCAAATGGCCGGAGCGGCGGACAGCCATGTCCGCCGTCGCTCGGACTCACCAAATCAGGCCAAAATCATTCGCCCGGAAACTGCGGACATGGCTGTCCGCAACTCCTTTCGGTTTAAGCAACACGCCCCGAACACCGTTCTTGATTCGGCGGGTGGCTAGAGTTGAACCCAGCGATGGTGGCGCCGGGCGGGCCGGGTCCAAAATTGACCGGCGCGTTTGAACCCGAACTCCGAAGTCTGAACGGGTGGCCCGGGCGACCAGCCCGTCCCGCCCGGCGACCAGCCGGGCGGAATGGGAGGGAGCGTGGATGGGAAATGGGCGCAGCAAAATAGTCGGACGTCCTTCTTCGTTCCGTGCGGCGAGTCGCCGCACGGCACAGGCAGGTGGCCTGTGCTACCCCGGCGGCTGCGCCGCCGCTGCTTCGGAGTTCGGGCTGAAGGAACGTCTTGATCAACTCACCCTCGCCACACACGATCATGCCGTTGAATTTCTTGAACCACCGGCCTTCCGGCACTTCCGGTTCGGTGAACCACCAGTCGGCCAAGAGTCCGAGCTGATCGGCGGAGATGCTGCGACTGCTCACCCGGTCGAGCAAATGGTCGAGGAGGCGCGGAGGCAGGCCGTGGCGGCGGATGCGCGGCATGGGCTACTCGCCGTAAAAGCCGCGCTGGATTTTTTCCCGAAGTTCCAGGGACTCGGCGCGGTCGGTTGAATCGGCCAGACGCCCGGCGAGTTCGGACAATTTGTCCCCGGACAACTGCCGCTCGCGCGCCAGCTCCAAGGCGAACTGAATCACCCGCGACTGTTCCGCGCGCGGCAGTTGCTTGATGGCCTCAATCACTCCGGTGGCCGTCATGGGGCGAGCTACCGCGCTCATGTCTGTCTCGCCATCGGGATTTTTTCCCTGCTGCCGCATCGGACGCATTTCGAGGGCGTGTTGCCCAAAGGCCTCGGCGGCGCCGTCGGTCGGGAGGAGCGGAGGTTTGGGATTTCCGCGCGCCTGAAATCTCACCTGGGATCAGCGCGACGCTCCAGAGGCTCGGCCGACGCGACCACGGCGGGGCCCCGCCAAAACCACCGCCCACACCGCTGCGGCTCCGCGCTCGATTCTTTTTCCGCCCGCCCGCAGCAGGAGTTTCACGTTCTGCACGGCCGCGATCAGCCAGTCCTGGATCTCCTGCCGCCACAGCCGCCGCCACCGGCTGTGCTTGAACCCGTGTTCGTTGGCCGCCCGGCCAAAGCTGTCTTCCATCAGCCACTGCCGCCGCCGCCGGTCGCGCCGCGCCTTGGCCCCGCGCGCGATCTGTTTGCCCAAGGCCACGCGCGCGGCTTGCTCGTGCCGTTGCAACGTCCGGCCCGTTTTTGCACTCGTACATTTCTCCCGCAGCGGACAGGCCGCGCACACCTTCGCCCCCGCGCCGTATTCGTAAGTCTTGGCCCGCTCGTGGTAACGCCGGCGCGGCAGCTTCTGGCCCGCCGGGCAGGTGTAGGTGTCGTGCGCCGCATCGTAGGCAAACTGGGTCTCATCGTAATAGTCGGCCCGTTCGGTCTGGCTCTTTTGCTGGTCGGCCAGCACCCCCAAGTGCGGCGCAATGTTCTTTTCCACGCACGCGGCCAGGTTGTCGGACGTGCCGTATTTGCTGTCGCCCACCACCACGGTCACGTTCTTTTCCGTGTTCGCCTCGTGCTGGGCCACCAGGTCCATGAGCTTGTGATTTTCAGCAATGCTCCCGGGCGTCGTCTCCACGGCGGTGATGATGATAGCGCGGGCGGCTGCCCTTCCCCGCGCGGCTGACCCGCGCGGCGTCCGGGTCGGTGCGGGAGACGTGCCGGTCGTTGACCGCCACGTAGCTCTCCGGTGTCACCGTGGCGTCGAGTTTGGTCTCCTGGGCCTGCACGATCTTTTTGTAGGCCGCGACCAGTTCGGGCGAGCTTTTCAACACCGAGTCTTTCGAGGCATGGGCGTCGATGAGACTCGAATCGACGTGGATTTTGCGCCTGGCCACCAGCCCGGCCTCGACACACTGTTGCACCGTGCGCACGAAAATTTGTTGGAACACGTCGCGGCCCCAGCGGCGGCGGGCCTTGGAAAGCACACTGTGATGCGGGGTGACTTCCTCGAGGCTGTAGCCCAGGAACCAGAGGTAGTCGAGGCGCTCGGGCAGGCACGCCAGGAGTTCGCGCTCGCTGGGCACGTCGTCGAAGAAGAGCAGGAACATGAGTTTGGCCAGGATGATGGGATCGACGCCTTCGTTTCCGTTGGCCCCGTAGAACTGGGCGACCTCGGCGCGCACGAAGGTGAAGTCGAGGACCTGGGCCACGCGCCGCAGCGGATGGTCGGGGCGCAGGCGGTGGTCGAGGTTGATCCGGTAGCTGAACAGCGCCTCCTGCGGTTGGTGAATGCCCATCATAGGAAAGATCGGATCAAAGCCGATCCCCATCCGTTCAAACTAATTTTGGAAAAGTGATTTGGGCAACACGCCCTCGACATTGCCCCGGAACGCCGATTTCCAAATCGGCCCGGTCCGCGCGCCGTGGGGCCGCTGCCGATTTGGAAATCGGCGCTCCTTTCCTTCTTTGTGTTCCTTGTGTTCTTGGTGGCTATTCGATCCGGGCCGGTGGGTTTTTCATCTGGCAAAGGCGAGTCGGTGGAATAAGATTCAGAGCCATAAAAAACTTCGGCCATCAAGGGCTTGGTTGAGCGACAACCGTTTCGGCCTTTTGCGGTCCGCCTCACCAACGGCGCAAAATACACCTTCAAAAGCACCCGGGATGTTGGCGTGACCAAGAACTACCAGATGATCTTGTTCTTCGGTGAAGATGAGGTGGTGCGGATTGACACGGACAGCATCCTTGAAATTTTTGAGGGCGAATAGTTCGTAAGCGGTGGCCGACCTGGTGGAAGCGGTGAGCGGGCAAGTGCCGGATGCCCACGGGGTGCTGGAGCCAACCCGGCGCGATCCTGCTCCAACAGAAGGTGAAAGTAGGAACACGCGGACTCGGCGGTCCGCGCTCCGTTACGCCACGATCTCCAGCGCCTTGCGCTCCGCCGACTTCGGTTCTGTCAGCGCCGCGATGCGTTCATCCAACGTCGCCAGCACGCCGCCCCGGCGAAGGGCCAGGCCCAGCAGATACGCATCCGTCACCTGCTGATGGCCGACCAGTCGCACGCCGGCGAAAGCGGTGGCCTCGGCGAAGGGAAGTTCTTCCGCCCAGAAGGAGTGAACCTTCGCGGCGGTATTGGCGGCGAGCACGCCGGCGGCTTCGCGCGGGGTGACGGCATCGCGGGAGAAGGCGGGGTTGGACACGATGCGAACGAAGCCTGCCTCGGTGAGCGCGCAGGTGGCCCAGCCTTTGGCGCGGTGGCGGGCGAACCAGTTGACGGCCAACTCATGTCGCGCGTGGCTGGGCCAGAGCAGCGCGATGAGCACGTTGGTGTCGAGGAGATAGCCTTTCATGCGCCCTCGGTTTCGAGGCGGCGCACGTCGTCCGTGGTGACTTTGGGCGAATCGGCGGGCAGTTGGAACACCACCAGTCCGCGCTTGTCCGTGGAAGGGGTGGGAGCGTTGAGGCCGCGCCGCACGAGGTCGGAGATGGTCTTGCCCAGGGAGAGACCGCGCGCCTTGGCTTGGCGGGCCGCGAGGCTGGCGATGTCATCGTCCAGAGTGAGTGTTGTTCTCATGAACGAATGATGCTGAACACAAGTAATGATGTCAATTAGTGCATTTAGCATCGAAAATGAATTTAGCTGCCAATCCAGCAGCATCTGCCCAGGGCCAGCACGCTGGTCAGCCGGTTCGTGATGCACTTCGCCAACGGCACCACGCGCCCGCGGGAAATCAAACTTGGCGATGGCGTGTGGGATTCCACCATCCCGGCCGGTGGACCCCGACGGTTGAAAACTTCGCGCGTGGACTGGATCGCCGTGCCGTAAACGCGCGGCCAGTTTGCAACTGGCAGGGCTGGCTAACCACGAAGGCACTCGCCAGTTCCTGCGCGGCCTGACTGGATAGAGCCGCCTCTGCCGGTTGCAAACCGGCAGCACGTTGAACCGGCCCGAACGACCCGAAGCAGCCGGACGGCAAACAGGCGCAGCTTTTCCTGACCACCTGGGAGAATATCTTCCCGGACCTCGCCCTCGAAACCATTCAGGCCACCGGCACCACGGCGGTCCAGCAGCGGCCAAATTTTTGGCGCACGCGTTCCTCCAGCTCCTGCGCGCCGCAGAGGTCGCGGGTGATGGCAAAAGTGGTGGAGCCGCTGCCGGACATGAGCGCGACGGCCGCGCCGTTCTCGCGCAGGAAATCCTGGAGCACGGCGAGCCACGGATATTTTTCCAGCGCGGGGGCTTCGAGCGAGTTGTAGAACTCGCGCGCGGCTTTCCGAAGGTCTCCGGCGTCGAGCAGTTCGATCAGTTTCGCTGCGCGTCCGCGCTCGCCGTGCAGCGCAGCGGGGAAGCGCGCGAGTGCCTGGTAAGCCCACGCGGTGGCGATGCCGAAGCCGGGATGCACGAGCAGGAACGCGCCGCCTTCCAACGCGGCAAAGCTTTTCAGCGACTGAACGATCTCGCCGCGCCCGGTCGCGAGCGCGGGCTGGGTCTGGAGGAAGAACGGAATGTCGGAGCCGAGCGCCGCCGCGACCTCGTGCAACTGCGCGTGGTTCAGTGGCCCGTCGAAAAGCTCGTTGAGCGCGAGCAGCGTGGTGGCGGCATTGCCGCTGCCGCCGCCGAGTCCTGCGGCCATCGGGATTTTTTTCTCCAGGTGCATGCGTACGCCGCCGGAGATTTGGCTGCGCTGGAAAAACGCCGTCGCGGCGCGGCAGACCAAGTTGCTCGCATCCACCGGCAGGGCCGGCTCGCTGCACGTCAGCGCGATGCCGCCGTGGGTTTTCTCGAAGTGCAGTTCGTCGCAGAGCGCAACGGGCTGCATCACGGTTTCGAGCGCGTGAAAACCGTCCCCGCGTTTCCCGAGGATGTTCAGCAGCAGATTGACTTTGCAGGGCGAAAGTTTGGTGAGGCTCACGAAATGAAAAATGCGCCCACACCGGTACGATGCGGGCGCAAACGAAAGCAGTTCAACTCAGTTGTCGAAAATGCGGAAGCGGCTGCCCGGAATGAACGGGGCCACATCGCCGCCACTGAAACCGAGCGAGGTGTCGGTCGAGAAAATGGAGTCGCTGATCACGCCCGGCTTATAGCTGTCGGGATAGGTGGGGTATTCGCTGAGCGACATGCCGCCAAAGGGGAAGTTGCGGTTGCGCATGTTCGCGTCGGGGTAAATGGGATCCTTGCTCGTGCCAATCGGGCCGTAGCTTGGAAAGGGGAAGGTGACGATTTCATACAAGCCAATCGCCGTGCGGGCGAGGGACCGATTCACCCCTCGGATTAAGCCCGTGGTATAGGCTGAGTCGGTGTTTTCCCAGAGGTGCGTCTGTTCCATGCTGCGGCGAATTTCCCCGAGGCGGGCAAATTCGGTGACGTTCATGATGCCGCGTCCGAGTTTCTTTTCAGGCCCGGCGCAACCGGCGGCGAGGGCCACGACGGCCATCAGCGCGAGAGTTTTGGCGATTCGCATAAGTCGTTTGTCTGTGGCGGCAGACTAGCGGGCGAAGGAAAAAGGTAAAGTGGTTTCCGGGCGGAAGTCGGCCCGGTTTTTTAGAGCGGTGCTGCAACCACGCCGCTTTCGGCGCAGGAAAAGACTTTGGCTCCACGTCAAGGAGGGGAACGACACGAGGGCACAAGGGTCTTCTGACCCCAGGGCCGACGTCTTAAGTTTTCCAGAAAGATCGGTGAGGCGCAGCACCTTACCGGCGGGCCATTCGGTTGTCTTAATGCGTCCGCCCTGTTTCTGACCCTTGCCTGCAAACAGTTGTGTGGGGTGGTTTGGAACTATCGCCACCAAGAATCCATGAAGCTGCGTCCGCCTTCCGGCGCACTGTCCTAATCGGCCACTTTTTTGTCCTAATTGGCCACGCCGCGCGGCTTGCGGTCGAGCGAGGCACCGTGAAACAGTGGCAGCAGATGAGTCCGGTCTGTCCAACGCAAAGTTCGACCACCGATTGCGCCACGCACTTCAGCTCCTCGGCGCATCTGCGTTCCGGCTCGTGTTTGGGGGGTGCGGCTGTGATGCTGCACAGGGCCGCCGCAGGGGCGCGGCGGCCCGTTTCTTTTTTTCCAGATCGCCGCTCTGGCCTCGTTCAACCCCGGCATGAGCGCCCGGGGGTGTGACGGTGAGGAAGTGAACCGCCGCTCCTGATGGTCGGGAGCAAGATGAGAGATCTGCTTTTGCCCAGGCCCGCCAACTCCGAACAACCACGCCAGGAGACAAGACCATGCCCACCGCAACGTCAAAGGCGACCAACTCGGCGAGAGCAGGAAGCTTTTTTGTTTCACCCGCGCCCGTTGCTCCGCGCAGTGCCCGGTTCAGCGGCGTTGGTTCCAAGTTTCATTCTCGTACTGGTCGCGGCACAGCTCGGCGAGGCGCGCACGGGGAACGTCGGAGAATTTCTCCCGTGCGTCCCACTCTACGGCGAGGGCGGCGCGGATTTGTGGTGGCGAGGCCGGAACATTCCGCACGAACTGGGTGTGGCCTCGGCTCGCGCGGTAGTCTGGCTGCGCGCTGGGAAAACGCAGCAACGCGTCAATGAGCGAGAGATCGAACCCGTGCAGAATCGTGCCGTGGAAAACGAGCGCGTGCCGACGGCGGCGCTGGGCGTTGCCGGAGAATTTCAGCCAGGGGGAAGGCGGGTTGAGAGTTGAGGGTTGAGAGTTGAGAGGCGGAGTTGCCGCCCCGCTCTCAACTTCTTGAAACGCCAAATCGGTGTGGCCTTTCACGGCCACGTTCACCCCCAGCAACTGCTCCAACGCCGCGCGATTCCGCTCCATCACAAATTCATTCGTGCCGGTGACGGTGGCCAGCGGGCCGTTTTCGCCGATGTGCAGGGTGAGGTTGTAGTTCAAACAGCCCGGCCCCTGGACCACAGTGCCGCCGCCGCTGCATCGGCGCAGGATGGGAACCCCGCGCCGTTCGCATTCCTGCACGTTCACTTCACTGGCGATGCGGTTGCCGTAGCCGACCACCACGAACGGCACGGGCGATTCCCAGAAGCGCAGCGTCTCCTCGCCGCGCTCGTCGCAGCGGTCGAGCAACGCCTCGTCGCACGCCAGGTTCTCGGCGGGCGTCGGGAAGGTGAGGTCGAGGAGTTTCATGGGCCAGTATTGTTCATGACGCGCCGGAGCGCGGGCTTTCCAGCCCGCAGCAACGTTCGAGAGACGAGCGCACTCGGGCCAATCCAGTGCCCTTGTTCTTGCCACATTGCTGCGGGCTGGAAAGCCCGCGCCCCGGGTTCGATTTCATCGCTTGGTTTTGAATTTCCACTCGTTTAGTTTCCGCCTCTGTGAGTGACAACGTGAAAGTCGAAAATTCATCCGCCAACCGGTTTCCGCCCTCCACCCTGCGCGCGAACGGCAAGGGTGGTCGCCCCTACCTCGAATCCATTGAGGACTTGCTCGAAATGGTATTGCGCACGCAGGGCGAAGAGGCCGCGCCGTTGTTTCTCGAAGGTTTCGTGGACAAGCTCCGCCGCTCCGGCATCCAGGTCCCTGGCCCGGTCAGCACGCCTTACATCAACACCATTCCCGCGTCCGAACAGCCGGAGTTTCCCGGCGATGGCGCGATTGAACGCCGCATCCGCAGCATCATCCGCTGGAACGCGATGGCGATGGTGGTGAATGCGAACACGAAGCACGACGGTCTGGGCGGGCACATCTCGTCCTTCGCCTCCAGCGCCACGTTGTACGAGGTCGCGCAGAATCATTTTTTCCGCGGTGGCGACAAGAGCATCGGCGATTTTATTTTCTTCCAAGGCCACGCCACGCCGGGCAACTACGCGCGCGCTTTCCTCGAAGGCCGTTTAACGAAGGAGCAGTTGAGCAACTTCCGCCAGGAACTCGCCGAGGGCGGCGGTCTCTCCAGCTACCCGCATCCGTACCTGATGCCGAACTTCTGGCAGTTCCCCACGGTGTCGATGGGGCTGGGTCCAATCATCTCAATTTATCAGGCGCGTTTTTTGCGCTACTTGCAGGCGCGCGGCTTCATCCCCACGGAGAACGAGCCGAAGGTCTGGGCCTTCGTCGGCGACGGCGAATCGGACGAGCCGGAAACGCTCGGCGCGCTCACGCTCGCGTCGCGCGAGAATCTCGACAACTTGATCTGGGTCGTGAACTGCAACCTCCAGCGCCTCGACGGCCCGGTGCGCGGCAACGGCAAGATCATCCAGGAACTCGAAGGCGCGTTTCTCGGCGCGGGCTGGAACGTCATCAAAGTCATCTGGGGTTCGGACTGGGATGAACTGTTCGC
Organism: Akkermansia sp.; assembly: GCA_043757045.1. Lineage (GTDB taxonomy): Bacteria > Verrucomicrobiota > Verrucomicrobiia > Limisphaerales > SIBH01 > JANNGC01. The sequence goes on from JAYVQC010000206.1 coordinate 8,426, forward strand.
GAACGACCACGACGGCCTGCTGTTGCGCCGCATGAACGAGTGCGTTGATGGCGATTTCCAGAAATACATCGTCGAGAGCGGCAGCTACATCCGCCGGCATTTCTTCGGCAAATATCCCGCGCTGGCGGCGCGCGTGACGCACCTGAGCGACGAGCAGTTGCGCAAGATGCTGCGCGGCGGCCACGACCAGGGCAAAGTTTATGCGGCCTACAAGGCGGCGATGGACCACCGGGGCCAGCCCACGGTCATCCTCGCGAAGACGGTCAAGGGCTACGGACTCGGCGAGGCCGGCGAGGGCCGCAACATTTCGCATCAGCAGAAGAAGATGAACGAAAAGGAGCTGCGCGAATTCCGCACGCGGTTCGACATCCCGATCTCCGACGACAAGATCGCGGACATGCCGTTCTTCAAGCCGGCGGAGGACAGCCCGGAGATCAAGTATCTGCTCGAACGCCGCGAGAAGCTCGGCGGCTTCCTGCCCAAGCGGGTGGTGAAAGCGCCGAAGCTCACGACCCCGACGGCGGAAGAATTCGGCGCGGGCGCGTTGAAAGGCGGGCGCGTGGTTTCGACCACCGGCGCGTTTGTCGATCTGTTCGGCAAACTGCTGCGCGACGAAAAGATTGGCCGCCACATCGTGCCCATCATTCCCGACGAGGCGCGGACGTTCGGCATCGATCCGATGTTCCGCGAGTTCGGCATCTACTCGTCGAAGGGCCAGCTTTACGAGCCGGTGGACAACGACACCCTGAGTTTTTATCACGAGGCGAAGGACGGGCAGATTCTTGAGGAAGGCATCACCGAGGCCGGCTCCATGTCGTCGTTCATCAGCGCGGGCACGGCTTACGCCACCGTGGGCGTGAACATGATTCCGTTCTTCATCTACTACTCGATGTTCGGCTTCCAGCGCATCGGCGATCAAATCTGGCTGGCTGGCGACATCCGCGCGAAGGGCTTCCTCTGCGGCGCGACCTACGGCCGCACCACGCTGAACGGCGAGGGCCTGCAACATCAGGACGGTCACAGCATGCTCACCGCGAGCACGGTGCCGACGATTTACGCTTACGACCCGGCGTTCGCGTACGAGATTGCCGTCATCGTCGCCGATGGATTGAAGCGCATGTATCGCGACGGCGAGGAAGTGTTCTACTACCTCACGCTCTACAACGAAGGCTACGAGCAACCCGCGATGCCCGAGGGTGCCAAGGACGGCATCCTCAACGGCCTCTACAAATTCCGCAAAGGCCCGGAAGGCAAGAAGCACACGGCGCAGATTCTCGGCAGCGGACCGATCATTCATTCCGCGTTGAAGGCGCAGCAGATTCTCGCCGAGCGTTACGACGTGAGCGCCGACGTGTGGAGCGCGACGAGTTACAAGCGCCTGCGCAACGAGGCGCTCAATGCGCGCCACTGGAACATGCTGCACCCGACCGAGACGCCGAAGAAATCCTATGTCGAGACCGTGCTGGCGAATGAGAAGGGTCCGTTCGTCGCCGTGTCCGACAACATGCGCCTCGTGCCCGAGCAGATCGCGCAATGGGTTCCGGGCGGATTGTTCGCGCTCGGCACGGACGGCTTTGGCCGCAGCGACACGCGCGAACGCCTGCGCCGCTTCTTCGAGGTGGACGCCGAGAGCACCGTCATCGGCACGCTCTACACGCTGGCGGAAAAGGGTTTGATCGAACGCTCCGTCGTCGCGCAGGCGATGAAGGATTTGCACTACGACGCGGACAAGGTTTTCCCGCAGTTGCTGTAAGCCGTGAAGACGCTCGACGAGAAATTGCTGCAAACGGTGACGCAACGACTCGTGGCGGAATTTCAGCCCGAACAAATCTGGCTCTACGGTTCGCACGCTTGGGGAGAGCCGCACGAGGACAGCGACGTGGACCTGCTCGTGGTCGTGCCGCAAAGCGACGAGTCGCCCATCCGCCGTTCTCAACGCGCGCACCGCTGCCTGCGCGGTCTCCGCCTCCCCAAAGACGTGCTCGTGGAAACGCGCCAGGAAGTGGACCGCGTGAAGAGTCTCCACACTTCGCTCGAAAACACCATCCTCAGCCGGGGCCGGAGGCTGTATGGCTGACGCTGCTGCGTCGGAGGCGAAAGCCTGGATGACGAAGGCGTGGCGCGATTTGGAAACCGCCCGCCGCAGCGCGAACACCGAGCCGCCCTTCTACGACATCGCAGTTTACCATCTCCAACAGGCGGCGGAGAAAGCGGTCAAGGCCTTCCTCGTTCACCACCAGCAGCCGTGGCAGAAAACTCACGACATCGAAGTGCTCGTGGATCTGGCGTCTGACATCGAAGCGGACTTCGACAAACTTGCCGACGCTGCGGACGTTCTGACGCCCTACGCCACCCGCTTTCGTTATCCGAACGCCACCTTCGCCGTGGAACCGCAGCCCGCCGAATACGACGAAGCGCTGCGCCAGGCGCAGTCCATTTACGATTTCGTTCTCGTCCGGCTTCCTGCGACCGCGCATCCCTGAGAATGGCGGCGCTCTGCCGAGACGCCGCTACCGCGAGTGATTCAATTCCTCAGCCGGAAGTATTTCTCCGGCACACCCGCGGCGCTTTCGGTGTGGTTGCTGCCCGCCGGGGCGGCGTCGAGATACGGGCCGGTGACGTTGGTCGCGGATTGCAGGATGAAACTGCCCAGCCAGTTCAGGTAAATCTGATCGTTGGTGCGCGTGATGGTGATGGCGCCGGGCGGCTGGATGATGTTGCCGATGGTCATGGCCAGCAGGCCGTTGTTGCTGTCCAGCGCGAAGAGTTTGCCGCCGCCAAAATCGAGCGCGCCCGCGAAATTGTCGTTCGCATTGTCACTGGGGAAAATTTCCTGGTCCACGAGCACGGGCGGGTTCGCGAGGTTGAAGGTGGTGTAGAGCCGGAGATGGTCGGGGTTCTCAATGGAGATGGAGGCGAGCAATCCCTGGTCGGCCTTCACGGCCAGCGGCAAGGCGGTCGAGGCGAACTGCGCGGAGGAATAGCTGTGCAGGATCGTGCCCGTGCCGGTTCCGAGATCGAACGAAATCTGCCGCAGCGGCGTCGTGCCGTCGCCCTTCGCCCACACGGTGTCGCCCGCGCCGAAGGCCAGCCCCAGTCCAAACGCGTTCGCACCCGCGCCGCTCACCGTGATGGGCTGCGCGGTGAAGTTGTCGCCGCCATTGGCCGTGGTGAAGATCGCGAAGACGTTGCTGTTGCGCGAGCCGGCGAGAAGCTGGATGTCGTTGCCCGCGCCGCGCACGTCGAAGGTGTCGCCCCAGCGGTTGGTGGCGCTGCCGGTCGGGTTGCCGCTGTAGGCGAGCGTCGGCGAATCACCGATGATTTCCAGCGTCCAGCGGTAGATGCGAAAATCCGCGCCGCTCTGCGCGAGGTTCGCGAGGAAGATGCGCCCGTCATCACTCGCGCCGATTTTGCTCAGGGCAAAGGTTCCGCCCGTCACGCCGCTCAGGCCCATCTGGCCGATGTCTTCGCCGGAACCCGCGTTCAGCACATACACGCTGTTGGCCGGCGTGCGGGTCACGATGAGAATGTTGCCCGAGTCAGGGTTGTAAGTGAGACCGCGTTGCGCGCTGTCCGTGGTGAGGTAGGGCCGTGAGCCGGGCGCGTTGCTCCACAAAATAATCATCGCCTCCGAGCGCACCAGCGGCGTGATGGTGACGGTGGCGTTGGAACTGGTGATGGAGCCGAGCGCGTTGGTGACGAGGACACGATACACGCCCGCCTGGTTCGTGGACGCGCCGACGACGGCGTAGGCGGTGCTGTTCGCGCCCGCGATGTTCACGCCGTTCGACTGCCATTGGTAGTATAGCGGCTTCGCGCCCGCCGCACCCACGACGAGATTGATGGAGCCTCCTTCGAGCAAAGTTTGCGAGAGCGGCTGGGTAAAGATGGACGGAGGATTTGTGTCCGAGGCAATCCGCACTTTCATCACGGCGGCGGTGGGAATGGTCTGGCCCTTGTTCGTATCAATCACGAAGGCCTGGCAGTAGAGGAAGGTCGGATTCGTCACGCTGTCCACGTCGTGATAGAGCGTGCCGTTCGATCCACCCAGCGGCTGGCTCGCGGCGGGCGCGTTCTGGCGCAATCTCATGCTGGAAAGAATCGTGTCCTGTCCGCCCGCCGGCTGGCCGGAGCCGAAGCCGTCCGTGGCGCGCGCGCGCAGATACGCGCCGCCGTTGGTGAAGGAAAATCCATCGTCAATGTCCAGCCGGGTCACGCCGCGCGTCGCCGTGCCCGGCAGGAAACTCGCGAACAACGTCCGCTGCGCGTCGAAGCGCGCGAAGGTCAGCCCCTGCGGCGGCGACACGAGCAGGGCGAGCGGGTTCTCGATGATGAGCGGGAGGATTTCGCGCTCGTTCGCGCCTCCGAACGCGAGGTCGTTGTAGTCGAGCGACATCTTGTCGGCCACGAATTGGATCACGCTCGGGCGCACCGTCCAGATGCGCCCGCCGGTGTTCTGGACGCTGAAGTAGCAGTTGCCGTCGTCATCCACCGCGAGCGCGTTCACGCCGTTGAAGCCAGAGGCGACGCGCGTGGTCACGAGGTTGCCCGTCGGCGGACGTTGCGTGGCCCAAATGCGGTGCCAGCCGTTCGTGCCGGCATTGCTCCAGGCCTGAACGTGATTGCCCATGCCGAGATAAACCGTGGTGTTGGTGCCTACCGTGCGCACGGCAAAACCGCGCGGGATGCCGCCGCGCGCCGGGACGCCGTTCGTCGTGACGGTGGGGCTGACATACACGCCCACGTCGAGGAGGTTCGTGTCCACATTGAAGGCGCGGGTGAGCACGGCGTTGAGCGCAGCCGGATCGCCGCCCGCCGACGCTCCGCCCAGTGTGCCGCCGGGCGCGAAGAAAACATTGGGGCTGGCGTTTAACGGCCCGCCGAAGACCCACAGTTTGTCCGAGACCGCGTCGTAAGCCAGGCTCTGGCACCACTGGAGCGCGGGCGCGCCGCTGGCGGTGATGAGTCCGGTGTCGCGGAAGTTGGACCCCGCAAACGCGCCGTTCGTGACCACGATGGCCGCGATGCCAATGGTGCCGCCGGGGCGGTCCGCCGCCGTTGTCGAGCCGCGCGCCTGGTAGATGATGCCGCGCGCCGCGTCCACCGCGATGTCGCGCTCCAACCCGGCGGTGGCGGCGTAATTCGTACCGATGGTCGGGGCCTGGTTGGTGTCGAGGACGTTATAGCCTTCCACGAACTGATAGCCGGCGGCGCGCGCCGGGAGCGAGGTCAGCGGGAGAACTAGAATGGCGAACAGCCAGGCGCAACAACGGATCTTGGACATACGATTTCCTTTTTTTGTTTCGCAGCGGACGGGCCACGGGAACGGCTTGGAACGCACACGGAGTTTGTGGTGCAGAGCCAACCAGCCGGAGCGGAAACACGCAACGGAAATGGTGTCCCTCACCGCGCCGGGGCGCGGGCGTCCCGCCCGCCGTTGCGCGCCTGTCGTCAGGGCGGGCGAGACGCCCGCGCCCCGGTGCTGAATCACGGCGGCAACTGCGCGCGGAGCCGGAAAAATTTCTGCCCGCCCGCGTTTGTGACCGTGAACACGCCGTCGCCATTCGTGGAGACTTGCGGTGAAGTACTCACGCCCGCCCAGCCGTTCGTGTTCAATGCCGTCTGACCCTGCAACTCATACGCGCGCCCTTCGTGGCGTGGCGAAAAACTCATCCGCAGCACGTTGCTCGTGCGATCCTCGATGCGGTAGCGCAGACGAGACGCGGCCCACAGCGGGTCGGTGCCGGCCAGGTATTCGCGCTCGGTGCTGAAGCCGTCCGTGTCGGGATCAAGGCTCGCGTTCACCGGCCCGCCGAAAAAAAAATCACCCCACCACTGCGGCACGCTGCCCGGCGCGGGCGGGTCCTGGTTCGCCGCATAAGTGAACCGAACCGCATCCGCCATCACTACTTTGCCGGAACTTTCCGACGTGGCGCTCTGCCATTGGAAATTTCCGCCGGGGCCGCGCGCGAACGGCAGGTTCGTCGCCACCGTGCGCCAGCCGCCCCCGTTCACCGTCTGGTTCACCGCGCCGCTCGTGGTGCCTCCGGAATACGTGATGGTGAACGGCGCGTTCGAGCTGCGGTTACTGCCCTGCGGGTACCACACCGCCACGTCGTAACGGCCCGGCGTCTCAATCTCCGGTGTGTAAGTGGCCGTGGCCGAGGACAGCGTGGACGCGAACAAATAATCCGCGCCGAACTTGTCCGGGGCCGCCGTGGCCACCGTCCAACTTCCGATCAACGCCGCGCTCGCGTTGTCCAAAATAATTTCTCCCGCCGTGCGAAAGGTGTTCGTCACGGACGCGTTGGTCACGCCGCCCGCCTGCGTCAGCGCGCGGTAAAAGTAATTCGTGTTCGGAAGCAGGCCTGTGATCAGCAGGGCGTGATTCGTCACCGCGTTCGTGTCGCGCCAACCGAAGTTCCCCAGCGCCGTCGTCAGTCCGAACTCGACCTGCGAGTCGCTCGCGTTCGTCGTGGTCCACGCCACGAGGGCTTCGGTGCGACCGGGATACGCGCGCAGGTTGAGCAGCGGCGCGTTCGACACGCTCAAATAAAAATCCACGGTGCTCACCACGCCCGTCGTGATCACCACGGGCGCGCTCTGCGTGGCGAGATTCGTGTGCAGGACCGTGACCGTGTAACTCCCCGGCGGCAGATGCGCGAAGCCGTAAAAGCCCGTGGCGTCGTTCGTCTGGATGCGCGACACCGGGCCGCTCAGGCTGACCACTGCGCCGTCCACGTCATTGCTCGTGGCCGCCGTGCGAATCGTCCCCTTCACATGCCCGTGCGGCGGCGCGGTTTTCCACTGCATCGCCGGCGTGTCCACGGCGTTCGTGAAGAGCGGCGGCGTGTTCGTGTCATAAGTACTCGAATTGTTCAGCGCGTTCCACACCGTGGCCGCATTCGTGTCGAGCGACGGCTCCGCGTAGGAATAGATCGCAAAGCCCGCCGCCGGCAGGTTCGAGTTCACCGTGGGCGTGCGCGTCGTGCGCAGTTGCGTGATCACATTCGTGAGCGCGTTCAGATACGACCCTTGCCCCATCGCCACCTGATGACCGTAGGCGTGTTCCTTGGCGAAGATGCTCCAGTTCGCCCAGTCCGCCGCGCGCGTGGCGTGGTTGAAATACGCCATCGGCACGTTCAAATCCAAAATCCCCTCGCGCATCCAGCCGCGCCAGTCCTGCAACACGTCCGTCCACGCCGACGAACTGGAAAACCACTGCGCGTCCGTCGTGATGCCCGGCGCAAAGCAAATCGTCGCCGCCGAAATTTTCACCTGCGGCTTGAGCGCGAGGGCGTTGAGATAAACTTTCCGCACCAGCCCGCTGACTTGATCACGGCGGAACTGAAGCCAGTTCGCATCGTTGGTCGCGGGCGTGCCGCTGAAATTGTAGCGACGGCGGAAGCGGTCCAGCGCGTTGGTGTGATAGCCCCACTCCTTGCCCGAGAAACGCACGTAGTCGAAGTGAAACCCGTCCACGTCGTAGCGCGAGATGATGTCCATCGCCACATTGAAGACATGCTTCTGCACCGCGGGCAGCGACTGGTCGAACTGGTAGTTACCGCCGTCCCAGTTCGTGCCCGTGTTGTCCACGCTCAACCATTCCGGGTGCGTGAGGTAAGGATGATTCGTCTGCGTGGGCGGCGTCACCTGGCTGTTCCACGCGAGGTAGGTTGTGATCCACGCGTGGACCTCAATGCGCCGCCCGCCCGTGTGCGCCTTGGTCAACAGATCGGCGAGCGGATCAAAACTTTGTGGTGAGACGTCCGACGCCTTCGGCTCAATCGTGCTGTTGTAATAGGTGTCGCCGCGCTTCCGCACCTCGACGATGATGGCGTTGAAGTTGTTGCTCCGCGCCGTATTGACCAGTGCCGAGACATCGCCGCTCGTCCGCATCCCCGCGTGAAACGTGTCGGCCCACAGGGCGCGAAATTCCGGCGTCTGCGCGCGCGCCGCGACGGCGAAGCAGCCGAGGAGTGCGACCACCCCCCGCCCGCGCGCTGTTCGTAGGAAACTCATCAATGGCGCGCATCTTAGCAGCGCGCCGCCGGTTTGTCAGCGGATTAGCGGGAGCAACACAGGCCAGCGGAATGAAGGCAGCGTTCCGGTTTAGATGGTGGTGCGTCGTCGCTCCGCGCGCGCCGGGCCGAAAGCGGAGACACATTGCGGAACTGGCTCCAGCCTCACCCCGGCGCGCGCGGAGCGACGACGCCCTACCACCCTTGGCTTTCCCTCACGGCAGGCGCAGAGCGTTCAGCACCGTCACGAAATCCTTCGGCCACTTCGCCTCGAACTTCACCAGCTTGCCGGTGCGCGGATGCGCGAAGGTGAGGAGCCGCGCGTGCAACATCTGGCGCGGGATTTTCACGCCGGTCTGTTCCAGCAGGCGCGCGTTCTGTTTGCGCCCGTAGATGCCGTCGCCCGCGAGCGGAAAGCCGAGGTGCAGAAAGTGAACGCGAATCTGGTGCGTGCGCCCCGTGTGCAATTGCGCCGACACGAACGTCGCACCTTGCAGCCGCGCGCCGGTTTCGTAGCTCGTCCACGCCTCGCGCCCGCCTTTCACCACGGCCATGCGCTGGCGCTGCGTCGCATGGCGGGCGATGGGTGCACGGATGTCGCCGCGTTCCGGGTTCAGTTCGCCGCAGAGAATGGCGTCGTAAATTTTCGTCACGTCGCGTCCGGCAAACTGTTCGGAAAGTTTCAGGTGCGCGGTGTCGTTCTTCGCGACCACGAGGCAGCCGCTGGTGTCCTTGTCCAGACGGTGGACGATGCCCGGCCGCGCCACACCGCCGATGCCGCTGAGTTCCGCGCCACAATGATGCAGCAGCGCGTTGACGAGCGTGCCGTCTTGGTGGCCCGCCGCGGGATGCACGACGAGGCCGGGCGCCTTGTTCAACACAAGCAGGTCCTTGTCCTCGAAGAGAATGTTCAGCGGAATGTCCTGGGCCTGCGCCTCGGCGGGTTTCGCCTCGGGCCAGACGATGGAAATGATTTCGCCCGCACGCGGCGGGTGCGTGGGTTTGACCGTGCGATCATTGACGCGGATGTGACCCTCTTCGATGAGCCGTTGCAGCGTGCCCCGGGATTTTTCCGGAAAACGCGCGCGAAGAAAAACATCCAGGCGCTCACCGGGCCGCGTGGGCTCGACGGTGAAAACTTCGGTTGGTGCGCTCACGGTTTCGTCACCGGCTGGCCCGCGCTGGCGACCTTGGGCTGCGCCTCAGGCCGCCAGGAGAGAATGAAGAGCAGCCCCACGCCCACGCAGATGGCGCTGTCGGCGATGTTGAACGCGGGGAAGTCGTGCATGACACCCGAGCGCGTGATGAGGTGGAAGTAGAGAAAATCCACGACGTGTCCGTGCTTGATACGATCGAATAGATTCCCCGCGATGCCGCCGAGAATAAGGCCGAGCGAAAGGGAGCCGAGCGAGGTGTCCGCGCCAAACTTGTTCCGCACCAGCACGAGCACGACGAGGGCGACGCCAGAGATGACAGCGAGGATGGCGTTGTTGTCGCTGAACATGCTCCAGGCCGCGCCGGTGTTGTACCAGTGAACGATGCGGAAGAAGCCGGGCAGCACATGAATCTCGCTCTGCCCCGGAATGGGCAGGAACGTGAGCACGCTCCACTTGGCCGCCTGATCGAATGCGAAGACGATCAGGGCCAGCAGCGCGATGCGGAGATTAAAGTTTGGCTTCAAGCGCCGGGTGTTTAGCGAGGCGAGCGAGGTGAGGGAAGCTTCAAATCCCAAGAGCGGACGGCGGGGGCGCATCCGAACGCTGTTTTTGGTAGGGCGTCGTCGCTCCGCGCGCGCCGGGGTGGAGCCACAGCAAGTTCCGCAAGGCTTCTCC
>JAYVQC010000207.1:0-52504 GCA_043757045.1 Akkermansia sp.
GTGGTGTACGGCTCAATGTTCTTCTGATGCGTGCGCAGTTCGCGGCTTGCTGCGGACAGGAATGTCCGCGCTCCGAAAACCTCTTTGCCCTCGCGCCGCTTTGCGCGAAATTCCGGGCGTGCCAGCGACCGACCACATTCGCGACAAGCTCTCGCAGCTTCCACACAAGCCGGGCGTGTACCTGATGAAAGACCGCTTCGGGCGCGTGATTTACGTGGGCAAGGCGCGCGATCTCCGCAAGCGCGTGTCGCAGTATTTCCAATCATCGCGGCGCATGGGCTGGGATTTGAAACTGAATGCGCTGGTCGAGGCCATTCAAGACCTCGACGTGCATGTGGTGCGGAGCGAGCCAGAGGCGCTGCTGCTCGAAGGCAAGCTCATCAAGGAATTCCAGCCGCGCTACAACATCAGCTTCCGCGACGACAAAAATTTCCTGATGGTGAAGCTGAACCTGAATGATCCGATTCCGCGTTTCTCCTTCGCGCGCCTCAGGCAAGACGACGGCGCGAAATACTTCGGCCCGTTTCCTGACTCGGGCGCGCTGCGTTCCACGCTGGCGTTGATGCGCAAGACCTTCAACCTGCGCGGCTGCCGTCCGCTCACGCCCACCGAGGCCGATTACAAACATTGCCTCTACGGCCATTTGAAATTCTGCACCGCGCCCTGCGTGGGCAACGTGACGCTGGCGCAATACAAGGAACAGGTCACGGCGGCGTGCGAGTTCCTCTCGGGCCAGTGCGAGGAGATGAAGGCGCACCTCGACAGCGAAATGAAGAAGGCCGCGCTGGCGCAGGATTACGAGAAGGCCGCGGAGTTGCGCGACGCCATCACCGCGCTCAAGCGCACGACAGCGAAGACGACGCGCTTCGAGCGCACGCCGTGGAACCTGCCCGTGTCCGTGATGCCCGAACGCGACAACATGGAACTGGGCAAGGTGCTCGGCCTGCCCGCGCCGCCGGTGCGCGTCGAGGGCTTCGACATCTCGAACATCAGCGGGACGTTCAAGGTGGCGTCGGTGGTGGCGTTCCGAAACGGACGCCCCGACCGCGCGAATTATCGCCGCCTGAAAATCAAAGGCGTGGAAGGTCAGGACGACTTCGCGTGCATCGCCGAAGCCGTGCGCCGCCGCTACGCGCGCCTCTTGCGCGAGGCGAACGGCGAGACGGCGAAGGAGAACGAGGAGGACCGGGCGATTGTCGAGGAGTTGCGCACGCTGATGAAAAATCCGGGTGAGGCATTTCCGCCGCTGAATGAAGAAGGTGCGAAGACCGTGCATGGGAAAGTGGGTGAGTGGGTGAGTGAGAAGGGCGAGACGGCAAGCCCACTCACCCACTCACCCACTCACTCACTTACCAGCTTTCCCGACCTCATCGTCATTGACGGCGGCAAAGGCCAGCTCAACGCCGCCTGTGGGGAGTTGGAGAAGCTCGGCCTGTCGCACATCGCCATCATCGGACTGGCGAAGGAGTTCGAGGAAATTTACCGCCCCGGAGAAAAGGAACCGCTGCGCCTCTCGCACGAGAGCAACGCACTGAAATTGCTCCAGCGCATCCGCGACGAGTCACATCGCGTGGCGAACAGTTACAACGCGCAACTGCGGGTGAAGAAAATTTCCGAGAGCATCCTCGACGAATTCCCCGGCATCGGCGAACGGCGCAAGGCCGCGCTGCTGAAAAAGTTTGGCTCCGTGCAGCGCCTGCGCCTCGCCACCCTGGAGGACATCGCCAGCGTGACGGGCTTCGGCGGCAAGGCGGCGGGAGAGTTGAAGACGTTTCTCGAGGCACGCTCGGGAGAATTGCTCGCGCACGTTGGCAGCACCGCGGAGAAGCCGCCGGCCGGAGCGGGTCCCGACGCGGGGCTTTGAGCCGACAACAAGCTCGACGCGTTCAACCATCGTGAATGGCCGCGCTCGTCAAGTTGTCCAACCAGCCGCCATGACCACAACATTCCGACCGACGACCGACTGCCTGTTCGCTTGCTCGCTTGCGCTCACGTTACTCGCCACGCCGACTGCGTTCGCAGCCGGACTGTCCGACGCCGGTCGCGACTGGCCGCAGTTTCGCGGGGCTGGCGCGTCGGGACACAGCGAAGCGAAAGGGGCACCGCTCACCTGGGGCGACGACCAAAGCGTCGCATGGAAGACCGCCCTGCCCGGCCCCGGTGCTTCCAGCCCAATCACCTTCGGGGACAAGATTTTCATCACCTGCTTTACCGGCTTCGCCACATCCTCGCGCGAGCCGGGCGACATGATGAATCTGAAGCGCCATCTGCTCTGCCTGAAGCTCACGGATGGAAAAATTCTTTGGAACACGGCCACGCCCGCCGAGTTGCCCGAGCAGGATCGCATTCGCGAGAACCACGGTTACGCCTCCAGCACGCCGGTGGCGGACGCCGAGCGCATCTACACGTTTTACGGAAAGTCGGGCGCGTTCGCCTTCGATCACAGCGGGAAACAACTCTGGCAGACGAAGGTGGGTGACAAACTGAACGGCTGGGGTTCGGCGAATTCGCCCGTGCTCTACAAAGATTTCGTCCTCGTCAACGCGAGCATTGAAAGCGAGTCGCTCGTGGCTTTGGACAAAAAGACAGGCCAAGAAATGTGGCGCGCGAATGTCGGCCCGGAGTCGTGGCACGCACCGGCCTTGCTCACGGCCCCGGGTGGCAGCACGGAAGTGGTCATCGCCAAGAACGGACGCGTCGCCGGTCTGAACGCCGACACCGGCGCGACACTGTGGAACGTGAAGACCGGCATCCCGTGGTACATGTGCCCGACGCCGGTGACGCAGGACGGCGTGGCGTATGTCATCGGCGGACGCACGCCCAACGGTGCGCTGGCTATTCGCGCGGGCGGACGCGGCGAGGTCACGGCCAGCCATGTGGTTTGGAAGGCGGGCAAAGGCTCCAATGTGCCGTCGCCCATTTTGCATGAGGGGCATCTTTATTTCGCGCACGAGAATCTCGGAATTATCTACTGCTTGAACGCGCAGACGGGCGACGTGGTTTACGAGGAACGGCTCGAACCGTCGCCGGGACAGATTTACGCGTCGCCCGTGCTGGCGGATGGGAAAATCTATTTCACCGCGCGCGGCGGACGCACGGTGGTGGTGGCGGCCAAGCCGAAATTCGAGAAGCTGGCGGAGAACACGCTGGAAGGGAATCGAGGCGTGTTCAATTCCAGCCCCGCCGTGGCCGGGAGCCGCATCTTGCTGCGCTCGAACAAGTTTCTTTATTCACTGGGCAGGAAGTGAGGCCCGCGCCGATGCGCCCGTAACCTTGTTCCCCCCACCGCCCGTCTGAGCCGACGTGTTTGCGACTAAAAAATTCCGTTGGGCGCTGGTGATAGCAGCGCTGTTCGCCCTGTTCACACTGGCGCTGCCGGCGGCGGACGAGCCTGCGGAGAAGAAGGAGAAGAAACCCGCGCGCGAGGGCGGCGAAAAACGTCTCGGCGAGGAATGGAAGAAACTTCCCCCCGCGGAGCGCGAAGCCAAGCGCGACGAAATCAAGGGCCGCCTCGAAAAGCGCGTCGCCGAGCTGCGCGAGAAGAGGGAAAAGAAAACCATCACCGCCCAGGAGGAACGCGAACTCACGCGCAGCGAGCAAATCCTGAAACGCTTCGAGACGATGGAACGCAAGGAGTCGCCCCTCCTGCGCGGCGGCACCAACACCCCCGCCGCGCCCGCACCGCCGGAGAAATGAGCAGGATGCGGCCTCACGCCAAGTCCGCGACGGGCGCAAAGGAAAAAAATCTTGTCACGCCAAACATCGGGCTGCGGTCTGGCCTGACGTGCTTGCCCAGATGAAATTTCCCCTGCTTTGCGTCCTTCGCGGACTTGGCGTGAGGCTGAGTGGAAATGGCCCGCGCCAAAACGGTGGGTTCACCAAGCGGGGGCGCTTGGTGGACTATGACTGGCGAGGGCGCCAGTCCCACGGCCTGACTGCGCGCGGGCTTTTGCTTTGTCCACGCCGAAGCTGAATGCCAGAGTCTCCCGACATGGAACGCAGCGATGCGGAACTGATTCGCGCGGTGTTGCAAGGCGACATGGCGAGCTTCGAGCCGCTCGTGGCCAAGTATTCCCCGCGCCTCTTCGCCACCGCCCGCCGTTACGCGCGGCGCGAGGACGAGATCGAGGACATCGTGCAGGAAATCTGGTCCAAGGCGTATCACAAGCTGCCCAGTTTTCGCGGCGAAGCGCCCTTCGAGCACTGGCTGATGCGGATGGCGGTGCGGACCTGCTACGACTTTCTCCGTTCGCACCAGCGCAATCGCGAGAACACCTTCACCGAACTGACCAAGGAAGAGGACGATTGGATCGAGCGCATCATGAGCGCGCCCGAGCAGGTCAGCGACAAAGCCGAGGCCGCGAAGCAACTGGTGGACAGGCTGATGAAGATGCTGCCGCCGCCCGCCCGGCTCATCATTCAACTTCTGGAGATAGAAGACCGCTCAGTGAAGGAGATTTCGGCCCTGACCGGGTGGTCCGTGCCGCTGGTCAAGGTGCGTGCCTTCCGCGCGCGGGCCGAAATGAAGAAGTGTCTCGCCCGCATTGCGCGAGACAAGTATCTGTAACCCAAGAATCGAAAGACGAGTCTGCAACAAGGCAGTTATGAACCTCGACAACCTGCATAAAAAATTGATTTCCGCCGCCCGCGCGACCCCGGCGGATGACCGCGTGCCGTACGCCTTCGAGAAGCGCGTCATGGCCCGACTGGCGGACAGCGTGCGCGTGGATTTGCTCGGCGCGTGGAGCGCGGCGCTCTGGCGCGGCGCCCTGGCCTGCCTGGTAGTCACGATGCTTTCGGGCGGCTGGATGCTGTGGACGGAGACGCCCACGGACCACCCGGAGTTTGCCCACGAGTTCAGCGCGGCGGTCTTCGCCAGCGCCGGTGACAGCGACGACGAAACCGAAGTCTGGTGAAAATCTGGAAGGTCATTCTCGCGACGCTCGTCATCTTCGCCGCCGGCATGTTCGCGGGCAGCGTGGTGACGAGAAACGTTCTACCCCCCAAGCCGCTCCCGCCGCCCGCGCCGCCCGTGGACATGCAGCAACGGTTTTATCAAAAGCTAAAAAGGGAACTGTCCCTCACCGCCGACCAGACCAACCGGCTGGACAAAATTTTCGTCGAGGGCAACGCGCGGGTGAAAATCATCTGGGACTTGATGGCTCCCGAACTTCAGAAGGAGCGGCAGGAAGTTTATGAAAACATCCGTGCCGTGCTGAACCCCGAGCAGCGCGAGAAATTCGAGAAACTTTCGAAAGAACGCCCGCACAAGTCCGATGGCGAAGGCCCGCGCCGCGGCTCCAAGCCCGGTGAGACCAACCGCACCAAGGAGCTGCGTCCCGGCGGCCCGCCACCGGCCTGACCTCCGTAGCGGCGTCTCGTCAGAGCGCCGCCATTATTTCCCATTTTGATCTGCGGCGCTCTGCCGAGACGCCGCTACGTATGAAGGTGGCCCATTCCGTTCGCCACGCGATTGACGGCCTGCCCCGAACTGCCTAGCGTTTCGTCAAGCACTGGTTCACCCACGTCATGTCCTTTTCCGAGAATGACCAAAGTCACGCGACAAAGCGCGTGGGGCAATTCAACACCACCCACTGGAGTCTGGTGCTCATGGCGGGGCAGACCCACGCCCCCGAGGCCGAGGCCGCGCTGGATGAATTGTGCCGCACTTACTGGTCTCCGCTCTACGCCTATGTGCGCCGCACCGGCCACGAGGCCCACGACGCGCAGGACTTGACCCAGGAATTCTTCGCCCGGCTGCTGGAGAAAAAATATCTAAAGCTCGCCGACCGTGAGAGGGGCCGCTTCCGATCCTTTCTCCTGAAGTCGCTGCAACATTTTCTCATCAACGAGTGGGACCGCAGCCAGGCGCAGAAACGTGGCGGTGGGCAGAAGGCTTTCTCGCTCGACGAAGAGGCGACCGAACGCGCCTACCTCCAGCAACCGGCGGATCAGCTCGCGCCCGAGAGTTTCTACGACCAGCGCTGGGCCATGACCTTGCTGGAGAAGGCCATGGAACGGCTGGGCGCTGATTACGTCGCATCTGGGAAGGGGGAATTGTTTCACCAGTTGAAACCGCTGCTGCTGACGGAAGGCTCCGGCGAATCCTACCGTCAACTGGCCGGCCCGCTCGGCTTGAGCGAGGGCGCGGTGAAGGTGGCCCTGCACCGGCTGCGCCAGCGTTTCCGCAACGCGGTGCGGGCCGAGATCGCCCAGACGGTAGCCACGCCGGAAGAGGTGGATGAAGAACTGCGCTGCCTGATGACGGCGTTGAACGCGTAGTCGGGCAAATCTTTCGGAAAGATTTTCCAGCGCACCTGTAACCGTCGGCCCAGACTTTTGTAGTAAGGCGCGTGAAAGGGTTTCGCGGCGCCGTTTGAATTATGGACAAAAACTCCCGCTGCCAGCGGTGCAACGCTGAACTGACGGCCCAGGCCATCGGCGGGCTGTGCGCCAATTGCCTGCTCAAGCTGGCGCTGGAACCGCCGCGCGCGGACACTTTTGGAGAGGAAGAAACGCCCGGCGGTTTGAGCCAACCGAAACGCATCCGCTACCTTGGCGGCTACGAACTGGTGGAGGAGATCGCGCGCGGGGGCATGGGCGTAGTTTACAAGGCGCGGCAGGTGAGCCTGAACCGCATCGTCGCGGTGAAGGTGATTCTGTCGGGCCAGTTCGCCAGCAAGGAGGAGGTGCTGCGCTTTCGCGCGGAAGCCGAAGCCGCCGCGCACTTGCGCCATCCGAACATCGTCGCGATTTACGAGACGGGCGAATGGGACGGCCAGCCGTTCTTCTCCATGGACTACGTGGCGGGCCGCACGCTCGCTGACTTGGTTCGCGATGCACCGCTGCCGGCCAAACGCGCCGCTGCTTACGTAAAGAAGATTGCCGAAGCGATCCACTATGCGCATGAGCAGGGCATCCTGCACCGCGATCTGAAGCCGTCGAACATCCTGATTGATGAACATGACGAGCCTCGTATCACCGACTTCGGCCTCGCCAAGCGCATGCAGAAGGAATCATTCCTGACCGTCACCGGTCAAGTGCTCGGCTCGCCGAACTTCATGCCTCCTGAGCAGGCGGGAGGAGGCGGCAAAGCCGGACACTACAGTGACGTGTATGGGCTAGGTGCCATCCTGTTCTATCTTGTCACTGGGCGCCCGCCGTTCGTTGCACCCACTCTGGCTGAATTGCTTCATCAGGTGCGGAATTTGGAACCCGTTTCGCCGCGCTTGCTTCAGGCCAGCGTGCCGGAAGACGCCGCCTTCGTATGCCTCAAATGTTTGGAGAAGGAACCCGCCCGCCGGTATCCCACCGCCCGCCTTCTGGCCGATGAACTCGACCGATTCCTGGGTGACGAACCGGTCCTCGCGGCGTCGGCGGCGTGGACGGATTTCAATCAAACTCTCTGGGCTAACTCGGAATTTAGCTACCGCTACCTCGGTCACGCCGACGAAATCATTCCCGCTCGGCAGTATCTCTTTTTCATCTGCCGGTCATTTCTGGATTTCTTCGCCCCCAAGGGCTTGCTGCACATTTGCGATCTGGGTTGTGGGGATGGTTCGCTGGGCGAGCAACTTCTGGACTGGCGGGCCAACGTGCATTTGACGCTGGTGGATGGTTCGGCCGAGATGCTGGAAGCCGCAGCGCGGCGATTGGGCAAAGGCCGGGATGTCTGCTACGTCCGCGCCGCGTTTGACAGTATTATCCGTGGGGAATCCTCGCTTGAGCAGTTCGATGTGGTGGTTTCCAGTTTCGCCATTCATCATCTGACACCAACCGAGCGGGTCGCCCTGTTTTTTCGCGTGGTGGAGATGCTTCGGCCGGGCGGATGGTTTGTGAACATCGACGTGGCTTTGCCCGACGAAGCGGTGCTCACCAAGTGGCAGTTTGAACTCTGGCGTGAATGGCTGGTGGAATCCGAGAAACTGCGGAAGGCTCCCGGCACCCTTCGGCACATTCCAGACGAGGCGACACAAAATCCCGACAATAAATACGGTTCGTTGAATTCCCAGTTGAATGGATTGCGTGTCGCTGGATTTTCGGATGTCGACTGCTTGTATCGCAATTCGATCTTCACGATGTACGGCGGACGCAAACCAATTGTTGCGTGAGCGGAACTCGGAACCCGCTGCTGTGTCCGCACCTTGAATATGAACTTAAACTCTCGCTGCCAGTGCTGTGAGGCGCCGTTGACTGGACAGTCAGTCGGGGAGCTGTGCGCCAATTCCCTGCTCAAGCTGGCGCTGGAGCCGCCGCGCGAAGCGACCCTCGGGATGAGCAAATCGCCGCCCGGTTTGGCTGCACCCACACGAGTCCGCTACTTCGGCGACTACGAGTTGGTGGAGGAGATCGCGCGCGGTGGCATGGGCGTGGTTCACAAGGCACGACAGACGAGCCTGAACCGCACCGTGGCGTTGAAGATGATTCTGGCCGGTGACTTCTCCTCGCCCGCGATGGTCGAGCGGTTCCAGACCGAGGCGGAAGCGGCGGCCCGGCTGGAACATCCGAACATCGTGCCCATCTACGAGATTGGGCAGCACGAGGGGCAGCACTACTTCAGCATGCGCTTCGTGGAGGGCGGCACGCTGACGCAGGCGCTAGCGAAACAGAAATTCAGTTCACGTCAGGCCTCGGGGCTGTTGATCAAGGTCGCGTGGGCGGTGCATCACGCCCACCAGCGTGGAATCATCCATCGCGATCTCAAGCCCGGAAACATCCTCCTCGACGCGGACGGCGAGCCGCACGTCGCGGACTTCGGACTGGCGAAGCTGCTCGAACATGACAGCGCCTTGACGCAAAGCGCCACCATCCTTGGCACGCCCGCCTACATGGCGCCCGAACAGGCGCATGGGCAGATGAAACAGGCGACCACGGCCGTGGACATCTACAGCCTCGGCGCGATCCTCTACGAATTGCTGACGGGTCGCCCGCCGTTCGTGGGCCGCAGTGCGCTCGAAGTGCTGGCGCAAGTGCGCGAACGCGAACCAGCGGACCCACAATCTCTCCATCCCGACCTCGCGCGCGACCTCGCCGTCATTTGCCTGAAGTGTCTGGAGAAAGATCCCACACGCCGCTACGGCTCGTCGGAGGCGCTGGCGGAAGATTTACAACGCTGGCTCAATCACGAGCCGATTCAGGCGCGGCGCACCAAGCTGCCCGAGCGCGTTTGGAAATGGACCCAGCGCAAACCGGTGGTGGCGGGTTTGGGAGCGATCTCGATAGTTCTTCTGCTGGCCGTTGCCATCGGCTCCCCTATTGCTCTTTCACGCATCCATCACGAACGGCAACGGGCAGAGGAGGGAGAGTTGGGCGCGCTTCGGAAATCCTACGCGTCTGACATGATCCTTGCTCAACAGGCACTCGCGCAAAACAATCTGGGGCGCGCGGAGGGACTGCTGAATCGGCATCGGCCGAAGGATGGAGGCGTCGACCTCCGTGGGTGGGAGTGGCGGTACCTGTGGCAATATTGTCGCAGCGACGCGCTCTTTTCTTTCGGCAAGGAAGGAATAATTGCCTCGCTTGCGCTCTCACATGACGGGCGGTGGGTGGCCGTCGGCGGGTATGACAGTGGGGAAGTGGCGGTGTGGGATTTAGATGCACGCAAGGAGCGAGTGCGTTTTGCCGGCAACGGGAGAAACGTCATGGTCGCTTTCTCTCCACGGAATCACCATTTGGCGTTCACGGCTCAGACTGGTCTAAAATCCAACGTCACTTATCGCGTACGCCTTTTGGACGGAAATGAGTTGAAGGTCACGGGTGAACTGAAACTGGACGGCGAGTGCCGCGGGCTTGCGTTTTCGCCCGACGGGGAAACGTTGATCACCATTACAGAATCTCCCCCTGAGATCGTTCGCTGGCGGATCGCTGACCAACGAAAACTGGCCACGCTTCCGATCCGGGATCCGTGGCTAAGTCCGGAGGGCACAACTTTCGCGCTGACCCACGACTTCAGGCTGGCGGCGTATTGTGGTCGTGAGAATGAGATTAGCGTCGTGGACTTGGCCACCGGCAAGGAGCTGTGGACGTGCCGGGCGACCGAGAGTCGGATCCTGGCGCTCGGTTTCTCGCCCGACGGAAAGACACTTGCCTCCGCCGCAGGACACGTCGATCCCGACATCCGTCTATGGAATGTCCAGACCGGAGGCGAGCTTGGCCGGCTGGAGAAGCATCGCGGCTGGGTCGGCTCATTCGTCTTCTGGCCAGATGGGATCACCTTCGCGTCGGCCGGCAGCGATCAGTTGATTCGCTTTTGGAGGATGCCCGAGCCCCGTCCTTTTGCGATTCTCCGCGGTCATCGGCTCGAAGTCTGGCGTTTGGCACTGGTGCCTGGCGGTCAGAGATTGATCAGCGCGTCCAAGGACGGTTCCGTGTGTGTTTGGGAGGCGTCGGCCACGCCAGACCGAAAAACTTACACAGCTCTCCAAGGGATCTTTGCCTGGGGATTTGGTGGGAACGGCAGTTCGGTGGTGACGTTGGACCGCGAAGGGGGCGTCGCTCGATGGAAAGGTGCTGGATTCCGCGATGCGGAACCGTTGTTCCAAGTTCAATCAGGCTTCCTTGAAGCGTGCGTCTCGCAGGATGGCAATTGGGTGGCCACCGTTTTCAGCAATGGGTGGGTCCGAATCTGGGATGTCACACGTCGCGAACTAGCAGGTGAGTTCATGGCGGGCCGCGTGTCGGAGTCAGGCGAGGTCGGAATGAATGGCACACGCCGTCTGCAATTCCTTGCTCACACCAACAGCCTGGTGCTCAGTTACCAAGCTGATGATTTGCTTCATCAATGGGATTGGAAGACGGGACGAGAACTGCGTGCATGGCCAGCCACGCCGCGTGCATTCGCGATGGCGATTTCTTTGGATGACCAGTGGTGCCTCACGGTGGGTTGGGCTGGAGCGGGTTCCCTGGTGAATCTGAGGGACGGCCGCGAAAGGAGAATTGATTTCGGATTGAAACAACTCCCGGACGCGGCCTTTTCACCGGATGGAAAGTACTTCGCCGTGCCGAGCCAAACTGGGATCGCGACGATTCGGGACATAACAAGCATGCGGGAAATAGCGCGCTTGAGCGGTTTCATGCAGGGCGTCCATTCAGTCACATTTTCCCCGGACGGGAGGCGACTTCTCATCGGGAGTGACGGGCAGGAGGCGCTTAAGCTCTGGGATACTCACAGCTGGCAGGAACTAATCACCTTGGAAGGCCAAGGATCGATTTTCCGGTCTCCTGCGCTCTCGCCCGACGGCGATACGGTCGGCGCTTTGAACAGCAAAGGTCTCCTGCACTTGTGGCGTGCGCCTTCGTGGCCTGAAATCCAACGCCAGGAACGGGAGATGATCGGTGGAATCGCTCCCTGAGACTCTTCCTCTTTGTCAACACTAGTTCGGGTAATACCAAGTTCGCGCGATCACGGGTACGAAGCACAATTAGCGGTGCTGTAGCGTGATTGCTGCAAGGCCAGCCGTATTCCGCAGATCGCAGGTTCGTTCAGTCGAACCATGCGTGAATGATCGAGGTTGTTTCGGTTGCTGGAGTTCAGCACCGACGGAGAAACTGTGGCGTGGAACATCCCCATCCTGCGCCGCGAACTCGCGAAGTTGGGTTTGGATTGGGAGGATCAGAAGTAGCGACTTTCACCCGGCATCGTTACGCCCTATCACCATGAGGAACAAAAAGCAGACCGTGATTTTTTACGCCATCGGCGGATTTCTCATCCTCCTGCTCATGGCGCTGGCTGTTCCCCATTTCCTCCCCGCGCGGTTTGTCGCGCACGAATTGCTTACGATCCAAATTCAAGTCACCGACCAGAAGACCGACCGGCCCATCGCCAACGCCCAAGTCTGGCTGCGCGGTCAACACGAGGACGCGACCGATCTGCGGCGAGCACCGGAGGCGGTGACCGATGCCAATGGAAACTGCGAGTTCAAGAAAGGTTTCGAGGCCACCGGCGTCGCCGGACGTTCCGGGCAGTTCCACATCAGCGACCAAATCCTACTCGTGGTGCAAGCGAATGAATTCAAGCGGTGGGAAAGTCCCCTGGCGACGGTGTTCGGCCCATCTCGCGACTACTACAAAGGTTCAAAAGTATTGGCGCACACCGTCTCCTTGGAAGCGCAGCCGAAGCAGCCGGGAAACTAACCAGCCCTTCGGTGGGAAACGGCCCTCCTTGGCAGCACCTTCCGAGATTCCCGCCGTCTCCTGTAACCGCCTCCCTCTTTTTCTGTAGTAACGATTCGAAAGCAGGTGAAGGGCAACGAAACGTTTGCCTGCCTGAAAGAAACAGCCATCAACAATAAAACCAAACCACAGCATCCACGGAACCGTATGAAAACCATAACCAATGCCTCCTTCGCCAGTGTGCTGGCTGCAGCCTTACTCACGACAGTTCATCCATTCGCTTCATTGGCTCAAAGCGCGGAGCGTTCAGCGCAGATCCTCCACGAATACACATTGCCCTCATTTAGCCTGGAAAATTTCGGCTACAGCGCGGAGGAGCTGGCCGCCGCGCAGGCCAACGGGGCGGTCACGGATCAGCCCGCCATCGGTTCTGGTCTCCAGCGGTTGAATGGCAACCACTACATCTCGGTCACCGATCGCGGGCCCAATTTTGATCGCACCGCGCCCTCCGGCTCCAAGGCGTTTCCGTTGCCCCAGTTCAATCCCATGATCGTGCTCTTTCAGGCGATCCATGATCAGATCGTCCCGAGGGATTTTCTCCCGCTTCTGAATGATTTGAATCTGCCCGTGACCGGCCTGCCCAATGGCCCGGCGGACGATGCCCCGGGCTATGTCAGCGTCACGACCCCAGTTTCAGATCCGCTGCCTTTCAACCAGGACGTGTTGGACATCGAAGACGTCCACACGCTGCCGGGCGGTGGATTCATCATGGTCGAGGAATACGGGCCCTCCGTAGTGATCGTGAGCGCCACCGGGAATGTGCTTCGGCGTTACACGCCCCAAGGCAAGACGCTGGGAGCCTTCGTCACTCCTCCCGGTTTCAAGCCCGTCGGCATGACTCCCGCCGCCAATTACACCGTGCGCGATATTCTCCCGGCCGTCCTGAAGCAACGCCGGGCCAATCGCGGCTTGGAGAGCATTGCCGTGTCGCCTGATGGCCGGACGGCTTATGCCGTCATGCAAAGTCCGTTAGGCTCGACCAGCAGCGGAAGCCCTTATCGGGACTCGCGCCTGGTGCGCATCCTCCGCCTGGACATCAGCGATCCGCTGAACTTGCAGGTGACCGGCCAGTTCGTCGCCTACCTGAGTCCCGTGGCGGCGTATCCAACGGGCAACTTCGCGCGCGACCTGAAGATCAGCGCGGCGGAGTGGGTGTCGGAAGACCGGATCTTGATTCTGGAGCGGACTGACAAGCTCGGTGCCGGTGGCGTCAACTTGGGCGGCGCGAAACTGATCATGGTGGACCTGACCGGAGCTACCGACGTGTCGGGGCATCCAGATGCCGGGTTGCCGCTGATTTTGGAGAAAGTCACCACCGACCTCACCGCGTTGGGCATTACACCCGCAACTTCAACGGTGGTGTTGGATGTGAACCTGGAACTTCCGGCCATCACGGACTTCAAATTGGAAGGACTCTCCATCCTGAATGCCAACCAGGTCTCGATCAGCAACGACAACGACTTTGGCATTGGGGATCTTCCCGGTCGCGCCACCAAAGTTTACACCATCCGATTGAGCCAGCCGTTGCGCTGAACCGGAGGGCGGTCACCGGCGCGAGCGCCACTCCCTCGCAGACTACGACGGTCTTTGCGGCCTCCGGCTGCAAAGACCGTTTCTTTTCATCACAACAACGTAACTGGACAAAAGCACGTGCCCGAATGCAGACAAAGCCGCCTCGCACGAGAGAAAGAATTGTGAAAACCATCCGCCACGCGCGTCATCGAGGACTATCGTCTGGTGGAAACTTGAGCCTGCTGAAAGTCACCGGCACGGTTCTTCGAAGCGGTGTCTCGGCAGGGCACCGCTGTTCAAATCGGAAATAATGGCGGCGCTCTGCCGAGACGCCGCTACGAGGATCAGGCCCCCGCAAAAATTCCCTGCCGCGCGGCCATCGTGGCGAACAGGCCTTTGGCCCGCACGAGTTCCTCGAACGTCCCCTGCTCCGCGATGCGGCCTTCCTTCGAGAGCACGATGATTTGATCCATGTTGGCCAGCGTGCTGAGGCGGTGGGCGATGCAGATCACGGTGCGGTTTTTCTCCAGCAGATCGATGGCGGCCTGGACTTCCATTTCCGACTGGGAATCGAGCGAGGCCGTGGCCTCGTCGAGCACCAGGATGGGCGCGTTGCGCACGAAAGCACGCGCGATGGACAGCCGTTGACGCTGACCTGTGGAGAGCGTCATGCCGCGCTCGCCGATGATCGTGTCGTAGCCTTCGGGCAGTTGCATGATGAACTCATGCGCGTAGGCCGCGCGCGCGGCCGCCTCGATCTCGGCCCGCGTCGCGCCCAAGCGCCCGGCGGCGATGTTCTCCGCGACGCTGGTGCGGAAGACAAAAATATCCTGGCTGACCAGCGCCATCGGGCCGCGCAAATCGGCGAAGGAAAGTTCGCGCACGTCGAGGCCGTCGATCTTCACCGAGCCGCCCGTGGTGTCGTAGAAACGAAAGAGCAGATTGAGGAGCGTGCTTTTGCCGGAGCCGCTCTCGCCGGCAATGCCGACTTTGGAGCCACGCGGGATGGTCACGGACAAGTTGTTCAACACGGCCCGGTCGCCGTAGGTGAAGTTCACGTTTTCGAAGCGGATTTCGCGGGCGAATTCCTTGAGCGGCTTCGGCTGCGCCGGTTCGACGACGCTGGGCTGCTCGCGCAACAGTTCCACGAGTCTTTCCACGCCCGCGCCAGCCTGCTCAAAGGTAAGATGGATGGAGGCCAGTTTCTTCAGCGGGGCCAGCAGGATAAAGAGCGCGCCGACCAGCGTGACCAGTTCATGCGCCGGGCGACCGCTCCAGAAAAGATAGACGAGCACGCCGCTCAGGCCGATGGCCGAGAGCAGTTCCATGAAGGGGCCGGACATTTCCTTGGCCCGCACGCCCTTCATGGTGTGGCGGATGAACTCGCGGGACAGCCTGCGGTAGCGGTCATTCTGATTTTTTTCGAGGTTGAAGGCCTTGAGCACGCGGATGCCGGTGAGCGCCTCGACGAGGAGCGAGTTTTGTTTCACGTTCGCGCCGCGACTGCCGCGACCGGCCCGCCGGGCCTTGCCACCCAGTACGATGAGCGGAATCGCCCCCACGGGAATCGCCACCAGCATGAGGAGCGCAAGCCGCCAGTCCAGAACACACAACACCGCGAACGCGCCCACCATGGTGAATGACTCGCGCACCAGATCGGAGCCGGCCTGCCGCAGCGCGCGGTGCAGGGCGAAGGTGTCCATGTTGACGCGGGTGAGCATGTCGCCGGTCGAGCCGCGCGTGAAATAATCGAGCGAGAGCGACGTGAGCTTGGCCAGCACGTCGCAGCGCAAATCATTGACCACGCGCTCGCCCACCCAGCCCATGCAGTAGTTGCTCAGGTAATCCGTGACGCCGCGCACCAGCGCGATGAGCGGGAGAAAGAGCAGCGTGCCGAGAATGCGCCGCGCGTCCATGCCGGTCCCCGCGCGCAGCAGCCACGGATCAAGGGTGTCATTCAACTGTCTCTGCCATTGCTCCGCGCGGACGCGGAACTCGGGCAGGAATTTGTCCTGTACGCGCTCCACCTTCGGCTTGGGCGCCGGGACGAATTCGAAGGCGCAGGAAGGGCACTTGGTTTTTCTCTTGTCCTCGAGCCGCTCGGTTAGCACGCCCGCCGCCCAGAGAAACAGGATGGCCGTCAACCCGCAGAGGGAGCCCACGAGCACGCCCGCGACCACGCGCCGCCAATAGGGTCGCATGTATTTCCAACCGAACCCCAGAATGACTTTTAGATCGCGCACGTTGTGCAAGCCATTACCCGAGTCCGCGCGCGGCGAGTCAAGCCAAGCGATGATTGTTTTCCCAAAGCAGCGGGTGGAGCCGCCAGCAAACCGGCCACACGCTCTCCATGCTCGGCGAACCGACCACCGGCCTGCACTTCGCAGCGGAGAAAGCTGGAGTCACCATTGCTGCTCAAGTCCCGTTCATGTGCAACGAGCGGGCGTCGAGGGACTGCCGGCGCACCTCCAGTTGCATCACGACGAGGCGCCCGAGTGATTTGAGGGCCAGGCGTTGTCCCTGCGACAGCACGCGCGGCACGTAGTCTATGACGCACAGGCTGCCGAGGGCCATTTCCTCGGCGGTGCGGAGCGGCGCTCCGGCGTAGAAACGGATGTGGGGCGCCCCGGTCACGAGCGGGTTATGCCGGAAGCGGGCGTCCTGATGGGTGTCGGTGATCACCATCAGCTCGCGACCGAGAATGGTGTGGGCGCAGAAAGCCACGTCGCGCGGCGTTTCGGTGGTGCTCAGGCCGATGCGGGCTTTGAACCACTGGCGTTGGGCGTCCACGAAGGTGATCAGGGCGACGGGTGTTCCGCAGATGGCTCCAGCGAGAAAGGCCAATTCGTCGAACACCTGCTCGGGCGGGGTGTCGAGCACCTGGTAGCGTTGCAACTCGGCGAGGCGCTCGTCCTCCAGCAGGGGAATTTCATAGGTGTTTTTCGCACTCATAACAGGTGGCCTTTCAACAGGGAGTGGACGCGGTGACGGTGCTCGTGGCCGGCGCTGCCGGAAAGAAGGCGGGCAGTTCCGCACGAACCGCCGGCGGAAGATTGGCGTCAATGAAGGCGATGATTTCATCGAGCTGCGCGGGTTTGGCGAGGCAGGGATGGTTGCAGATGATGCCATCGTGTTCCTGCACCCGCTCGCGCCAGACGGCGGCGGTGAAGAAGACGATGGGGATGTCCTGGCAAGCGGGGTCCTGCTCGAACCCGGCCACGACGTTGCCGCCGGGCATGCGGGGCATGATGATATCGAGCAGCAGAAGGTCCGGCTTGAACTCGCGGGCCGTGGCCAGCGCGTCTTCGGGCCAGTTTTGCACGCTCACCTCGTAACGGCCGGTGGCTTCGAGATTCAGTTTCAACAACCTGGCCGCGCCGATCTCGTCATCGACATATAGTATCCGTGCTTTTTTCATAGCTGTGTTCCTTTCCTGCGTGGAGCGTGACGGTCACCCGGGCGCCGCCCTCGGGGGCGTTGAGCAGATCGATGTGACCGCCATGCAGTTCGATTATGGACTTGGTGACTGAGAGGCCCAGGCCCGTGCCCAGACCTTTTTGCTTGGTGGTGAAAAACGGGGTGAACAGACGGGGCAGATGATCGTCCGGGATGCCCGGGCCGGTGTCCTGGATTTGCACGAGGACGTGGCCATTCGAGGTGCTTTCCTCGGAGGGCGCCGGG
This sequence comes from Akkermansia sp., assembly GCA_043757045.1. Classification (GTDB taxonomy): domain Bacteria; phylum Verrucomicrobiota; class Verrucomicrobiia; order Limisphaerales; family SIBH01; genus JANNGC01. The sequence goes on from JAYVQC010000207.1 coordinate 17,365, forward strand.
TCCGGCTCGTAAAACGTGCTCACGTAAAGGTTGCCGCCGTTGGGCATGGCATGAATGGCGTTGGTGAGAAGGTTGATGAAGACCTGCTCCATCTTGCCAAGGTCCAGGCGGACCTTGGGCAGGCCGGGATCGAGACGGCGGATGGGTGTGATGCGGGTGGCGTTCAGGGAGTAGGTCAGGAGCGAGAGCGCCTTCTCCAGCACGGCGTTGATGTCTTCGAACGCCATGTCCAGATTCGGATTGCCGGACATCTGGAGCAGTCCGCGGACGATGGCGTCCGCGCGGCTGATCGCGTCGCGCATGTCGGCGCAGGTGATCTTCACGTCCTCGTCGGCGCTGGAAAATCTGGACGTGAGATAGGTCAGGCCCATGAGCATGGTCTGGAGCGGATTCTTCACTTCGTGGGCCACGCCGGCGGCGAGCTTGCCAATCGAGTCCAGCTTCTCGGCCTGGATCAGTTGCAGTTGCGTGGACTGGAGCTGCGCGTGGGCGAGTTCCAGATCGGCGAGCGTTTTCGTCAACTCCCGTTCGCGCTCGCCGAGGGTGAGGTTGGCCTGGCGCAGTTCGCTCTCGGCCTGCTTGCGGGCCGTCAAATCAACATGCGACCCCACCACGCGCACCGGCCGTCCGGCGGCATCGCGCAAGGCCACTCCGCGCGCCAGAATCCAGCGGTAGGTGCCGTCGTGATGGCGGAGCCGGTGTTCCAGTTCATAGACCGGGCGGTGGCCTTCGAGAAAACTCTGGAGCGTAAGGCTGGCCCGTTCCGCGTCATCGGGGTGCAGCAGTTCCTGCCAGGCGGAGAAGGTGTTCTCCACCTCGTCCTCCGCGTAGCCGAGCATGTTTTTCCAATGCGGGGAGAAATAGACCTCGTTCGTATCGAGGTGCCAGTCCCAGATGCCGTCCTCGATGCCGGTGATGATCAGGTCGTAGCGTTGCTGGCTCACCTTCAACGCCTCCTCCATCCGTTTGCGTTCGGTGATGTCGGTGGAGATGCCGCAGACGGCGTAGGGTTGGCCGGCATCATCGCGGAGCGGGAATTTCACCGAGATGTAGGTGCGCGGATCATTTTTGAGCGGCACGACTTCCTCCAGTTCCAGCGGAGCCTCGGCGGCCAGGGTTTTGAGGTCATTGGCCCGCAACACGTCGGCGATGTCGGCGGAAAAAATGTCGTGATCGGTGTGGCCGAGAATGCGCACGTCCGACACGTGGAAGAGCCATTTGTAGCGGTGGTTGACGAAGAGGTAGCGCCCCTGGAGATCCTTCACGTAAACCACGGCCGTGGTGTTGTTGAGGATGGCGTGAAGCTGTTTCTGGTTTTGCCGCAACGCCTGCTCGGCCTGGCTTCGGACGTTGATTTCGCTCTCGATGTCCCGATAGGCCCGGGCCAGTGCCTGCGTGCGGCGGGCCACGCGGCTTTCGAGAGAATCGGCATAGCGGCGGTGCTGGAGAAACGACACCGAGAGAAAGAACATCAAGAGGACGCCTCCGCCCAGCGTGCTCCAACTCTGCCACCTGGAAAACGTCGCGCGATCCGCTGTCGAAGGCGTGCTGACGATCAGCCAGGAGCGTCCCGCCACGTCCAGTTGCGCGCGATGCTGCAAGACTTGCGAAACCACGGGCACCTCGGAGGGCGGAGCTTCCGGCGGGCGCGTGACGGAACGAAAATAGAGCAGGTTGGAGCCACCCGGCTCGGTCGTGTCGAACAAGGCGAGGTTCACGCCCGGGCGGCGCTCGGATTTGAGCGCGTGTTCGACAATGGCGCGGATGCGAAACACGCCCACGCAAAATCCCGCCACGTTATCCGGGCGCGGTTCCCTGAAGGGCGACGTGGAACTGGGCCGGTGAACCGGAGCAAAGCAGAGGAAACCTTCCTCACCTTGCACGAGCATCACCCGCCCGCTGGCCCGCGCCACGCCGGCATTCCGGGCGGCCGCCACGGCGAGCCGCCGCGCCGGTTCGGACAGCAGGTCGAATCCATGCGCGCGCTGGTTCGACTCGAAGGGCACGAGGTAAGTGACCGGACAATACTCCGCGCGTTCCCCGGCCCGGACCATCTCCCCGCGTGCATTCTGTTCCGTGATCTGAAAGCCGGGCGTGCGCCGGTCGCGGGCGGCCTTTTCAAAGCGAACACGTTCCTTCCCGGGCACCAACGGAGCCCATTGCAAGGACTGCACCCACGGATGCCTGCCCAACGGAGACGCCAGAAATTGATCAAACTCCTCGCGCTCCACTTCCTTGCTGGCGGCAAAGAACGCGACCAGCGACTGCATCATCTCCAGGTTCCTTTGCACCTCCTGCTGAAGCAGCCCGATGCGGTCCGCGCTATCGAGCAGGAAGTGCGCTTTGTAAGTCGCATTCTCCTGGGTGCGGACCAGCACCCAGGCCAGCACCGTGACCAACGCCGTGAAAATCAGCGTGGCGGCCATGATGGCCGCGTCCTGCCTCCGCCTGTGCGCAGCCTGCTCCTCCAGCATCGGGACCAATCGCCCGTCCGAATTCAGCAGAGCGTTTTTGGTAATCGTGGTCATAAGCCGGAGCGGAAATTGGGTGGGAACGATCCGGCGGAAAGTGCGGCGAGAAGCGCGGCGGAATTAAAAAGCCAACACCGGCCCGGCGAGTGGCCGGATTGGTCGGCTGCGATTCGAAGGCGGCGGTTATGCATAAGCCTCCAGTCGCTTCATGATGTCTCGCGCGGTCGCTGGCACCAGAAGCAGCCGCCTTTTGACAAAACAATGCCCCGCGCGGATCTCGAAAGAGGTTTGGTTGCCTTTTTGCATGGCCGTAGGAGGTGGGCAGACCACCCCGTTGATCTGAAACTATTTCCAACCGTGCGCTCATTCCTTCGGATTGCAATACGATTTTTGACAATACTTCCGATGTCTGCGCCGCGCGCAAATCGGCGCGTGGACTACCCGTCCGTATGCATGAACTTGCCAACGCTCGATCCGGGCGGCGAGACGCCAGCCCTCTACGTCAGGCAGGAGGCCCGACTCCACGAGGGCTGACCGCCACTTCCAATCGCACACCCAGCAGGCTGACGCTTGTCGATTGGACGTCGAGCGGCTACTTACTTTTGTCGAATGAATCACCCGCGTTTTGTCCGTATCGTACTGTTGGCTCTGACCTCGCTGAACGGCGGGTTGGTCTCGGAAGCTGCGGAGCTTCGTTTAAGCGCGCCGCTCGACTACCAAGTCTTCCAGCGTGACACCTGGCAAAAGGGCCGAGTGCTGGTGGGCGGCGGCCAGGGTGTACATTTCAGCGGCGAAGGGCTGCACGTTCACGGCGCCAAGTGGGCGGAGAAAGTTTCGCCGTGGCTGGAGCAACAACTCGCGGCGGCGGCCATGCCCAAAGTCAGCGGCCCCACACCGCGGCTGAAGCTGCCGGGCCTGGAAGAGTTCATGGTCGAGGGACGCCCGGCGTTTGTCTTTCTTCCGGCTGAAGCCCAGCGCACGGCTCCGCAACCGTGGATTTTTTACGCGCCCACCCTCCCGGCGTATCCGGACGGCGTGGAGCGTTGGATGCACGAGCGTTTCCTCGCCGCTGGAATCGCGGTGGCGGGTGTTGATGTCGGCGAGGCGTACGGCAGCCCGAAAAGTCATGCCGCGTTCGACGCGCTTTATCGCGAGCTGACGGAGAAGCGCGGCTTTGCGCTGAAGCCGTGTTTGTTCGGGCGCAGCCGGGGCGGCCTGTGGGTCAGCAGTTGGGCCATCGCCCATCCGCAGCGCGTCGCCGGCATCATCGGCATCTATCCGGTCTTCGATTTCCGCACCTATCCCGGACTCACGAATGCCGCGCCCGCCTACGGTCTGACGCCCACCGAGCTGGAATCACACTTGGCGGAGTTCAATCCCATCGCGCGCGTCAGCACTCTGGCTCGGGCGCGCGTGCCGGTCGTGCTCATTCATGGCGACGTGGACAAGGTCGTGCCGCTGCCGCAGAACTCCGGCGAGTTAGTGCGCCAGTATCGCGAGGCCGGCGCGGAGTCGCTGGTGAAATTGATCGTCTTGAAAGGGCAGGGTCACAACTTCTTCGAAGGCTTCTTCCACTCGCAGGAGTTGGTGGACTTCGCCATCGAACGGGCGCGAGCCGGCGGGCGACCTTGATGGAATGGTTCGCCGGAACAATCGGAACGTGACCGTCTGGAGAAAACTTCATCATGAAACCTGACTCGCCTCCGAGTGTGCGCCTGAGCCGGCTGCATCCCGCCCCTCATGCGGTCATCACCACGACCGCGCCCTGACACCACGATGAAGCCGCCCGGTATTTTCTCGCTGCTCTTGGCTCTCCTGGGCGTGGCCATCCCGGTGCCGGCCGCCGAACCCCGCGTCGTCATCAACGAGATTCACTTCGACCCGGCGGACAAACGGCCGTTGGAGTTCGTCGAGTTGCACAACGCCACCGAAGCGGACGTCCCGCTCGCGGGCTGGACGCTGGAGAAATTTTCGTTTCCCTCGAACGCGGTCATCCCGGCGCGGGGCTTCGTAATCATCGCCCAAGACCCGGACGCGTTCGGGAAGGAGTTCGGCTTTCCACCACTCGGGCCGTTGCCGGGCAAACTCAGCAATCGCGGTGAAAAGATTGCGCTCCGCGATGGACGTCAAAACGTCGTGGACGAAGTGCGCTACGGCGTCGGCTTTCCGTGGCCAACAGCGGCCAACGGTGCGGGGCCTTCTTTGGAGCGCGTGCATCCGGGATTGCCGTCGCACGATCCGGCGTCCTGGCGCAGCGCGGGTTTTCCCGTCGTCGCTCCCACCAAGGCGGGAACGGTGTTTCTCCCTTCTGAGTCCAAGGGGTGGCGCTGGCGCAAGGGCACCAATGAAGCGTCGCAACCCGTGACCGCATGGCGCGCCACTGACTTCGTCGAGGACGCGACCTGGCAGAGCGGGCAGACCTCCATTGGCTACGAAGACGGCGATGACAAGACGGTGCTCTCGGACATGCCGGGGCGTTACACCTCACTGTTTCTGCGGCACTCGTTGATCGTGTCGGGGAAGCTGCCGCCGGCTTTGTTGCTGCGAGTGCGAGTGGATGACGGCTGCATCGTGTGGATCAACGGCCGTGAGGTGGCGCGCTTCCATCTGCGATCTGGCGAACTTTCATTCAACGGCACCGCGGAGAACCACGAAGCGGGTGAAGAGTTCGAGGAGAAGTTGATCGAGAATGCCGCCTCGCTCCTCGTGCCGGGCACGAACTGGATCGCCATCCATGCTTTCAACGCCTCGCGCAACAGCAGCGACTTCACCATAGACGCGGAGTTGCGCACGCCCGAGGGCGCGGCACGGGGTCGCCGTCCCACGCCGGGCGCGACGAACTCGGTGTTTTCCACCGTCGCTCCGCCTTCCATCACCGACGTGAGTCACGTCCCACTGGAGCCGAAGTCCGGCGAGGTTGTCACGATCGCTGCGCGCGTCGCCGATCCGGACGGCGTGCGTGAAGTCACGCTGGAGATGCAAGTGGTCGCGCCCGGAGCTTACGTGCGCAGAACTGACGTCACCTTACGCACCAATTGGGTTTCACTTCCGATGCACGACGATGGGCGTGATGGCGACGTTCGGGCGGGTGATGGCGTGTTCACCGTGCGAGTTCCGGCCGAGAGGCAGCGCCACCGGCACCTCGTGCGCTATCGCATCAAGGCCACCGACCGCACCGGTCTCGCAGTGCAGGTGCCGTACGCGGATGACAGCGTGCCAAACTTTGCGTGGTTCGTTTACGACGGCGTGCCGGCGTGGACCGGCGCGAGCCAGCCGGGCAAGACGCCGCCCGTTACTTTCCCGGCGGAGTTTATGCACACCATGCCGGCGTATCATCTGCTCGCGCGCGCCGAGGACGTGGAGCGCAGCCAGTGGGACGGCAGCGCGAACCGACGGCCGTTCTCCGGCACGTTCGTGTACGACGGCCGGGTGTATGATCACATCCAGTTTCATCATCGCGGCCAGGGCAGCAGCTACATCTCGGGCAAGAACAAGTGGGGCTTCAAATTCAACCGCGCGCACGAACTCGCCGCGCGCGACATTCATGGCCGCCGCTACGAGTACGTGTGGGACAGCCTCAATCTCAACCCAGGCCTCTCCACGCCCTACCTGCCGGTTCACGCCGGCATCGCAGGACTCGACGAGGCGCTGGCCTTCAACGCTTTCCAACTCGCCGGAGTGCCTGCCGCCAACAGTCAGTGGATTCAACTCCGCATCATCGACTCGGCCGAAGAAAGTTCGCCCAGCAACCAATACGCGGGCGATTTGCGCGGGCTTTACCTGGCCATTCAGGACATGGACGGCGCGTTGCTCCGCGAACGCGGCCTGCCCGACGGCAACATCTACAGCATGCAGAGCGGGCGCAAACATCTGGCCCGCGGCGCAGCGCAGGACGGTTCGGATTGGAATACGTTCCTCAAGGGCGTGCGCAACGAGCAGCCCGAGGCCTGGTGGCGGACGAATCTCGACCTTCCATCCTATTACAGCTTCCACTCGATCAACCGCGTCATCGGCAATGTCGATCTGCGCCCGGACGGCAACCACGGTTACTACCGCCGGCCCGATGGAAGGTGGGCACCGTTCCCGTGGGACCATGACATGATGCTCGTGCCGCGCACGCATCAGCCCGGGCACATCGACGCCATCCGCTCGTTGAACGTGCGCGACCTGAAGATGGAGTTCCGCAACCGCGCCCGTGAAATTCTCGACCTGTTCTGTGCCGATGCCGCGCCCGACGGCGGACAAGTCGGCCAACTGGTCACGGAACTTTCCCGCGTGCTCATGCCCGCTGGGTTCACCAACAATTGGGGTCAGCTTGATGCCGCCGTGTGGAATTGGAATCCGCACCATAACCAGAAAGGAATCTTCTACCAGAACCCCTTGACCGGAGGTCACTTCGGCGGCCCGTGGCAACGCACTCTCGCCACGCCCGACCTCGATGGCTTCCGCCGTTACATCATCGACTTCTGCACCGACTCACGTCCGCAGAAGAACTACGCGCCCAACGACGGCGACCAGCGCGGCTATGGATTCGGCTATTTGCAGCACGAGGCGAAAGATGTGCGCATCCCGGTTACGCCGGAGATTCGTTATACCGGCCCGGCTGGATTTCCGGCGCACAAACTATCCTTCGCGATCACGCCGTTCAGTTCGCCGGCCACGAACAGGTTCGCCGCCGTGCAATGGCGCGTGGGCGAGATCACTTCACCGGGCCGCGCCGGTTATGTCGCCAACCAATCCTGGCGCTACGAACTCGAACCGCACTGGACCAGCGGCGAACTGACCAACGAAACCGCGTTCTTCCAACTCCCCGCCCACGCCGGCGCGACGAACCACACCTACCGCGTCCGCGCCCGCTACCTCGATCACAGCGGACGCGCGAGCCACTGGTCGGCGGCGGTGGAGTTGGTCCCCATGCTGGAGAATGGCGAGTAAGCGGCGGAACCTTTTGGCTGTTCGCTCGCCTCTCCAAGTGCCCGCTCCATTCCATAGCACTTTCCGTTCGTTCGTTGCACGCAGTGGTCACGTTCTGTATTTAGTCTGCGCATGAACAACCTAGGGTTCGGGAATTGTCGGACGTGCCGCATTGTTATCCTGTTGGTGTTCGTGGGCAACTTGTGGACGACCACGGCGGCCCACGCGGCCGACCGGCCTGCTTCGGGGGAGGATTTCCTGCGGGCGAACATGGACGTGAGCGTGGACCCCGGCGTGGATTTTTTTGCGTATGCGAACGGCGCGTGGCTGCGGAAGCATCCCATCCCGAGTTCCGAGTCCGCTTGGGGCATTGGCAACGAGGTGCGCGAGGAGTTGTACGCCAACCTGCGGAAGATCAACGAGCGTGCCGCCGCCACGACGGGCCGGATGAGCAGCGAGCAGAGAAAGATCGCCAACTTCTGGACGACGGCGATGGACGTCGCCAAGGCCGAGCGTCTCGGCATCTCGCCGCTACAGGCCGAACTCGCGCGCATCGATCAGGCGCGCAACGTGCCGCAGATTCTCGACGCGGCCTTCGCGCTACAACCACTCGGCGTCTCCACCTTTCTTGGCTTCGGCGTCAGTCAGGACGAGAAGGCCAGCGACACCATGGCGGTGCATCTGGGCCAGGACGGTCTCGGCCTGCCCGAACGCGATTTCTACTTCAACACCAACGCCGGCATCGCGCACATCCGCGAGGAATACGTGGCGCACCTCGGGCGCATGTTCCAGTTGCTGGGCCGTGACGCCGCCTCAGCGCAACGTGCGGCCACGAACCTCATGGCCTTCGAGACGGAACTGGCCCGGGCTTCGCGCAAGCTCGAAGACCTCCGCGACCCGGAGCGGAACTACACCAAGATGTCGCTGGCCGAAGTGACACAGCAGCTCACGCCCTCGATTCTTTGGCAGGAACGCCTCGCGCCGTGGAAGTTGAAACCGACCTACGTCATCGTGGGCCAGCCGGAATTTTTCACGGCCGTGGAGTCACTGCTGAAATCCACGCCGGTGCCCGTGCTCCAGGACTATCTACGATTCCACTTGGTGGCCAGTTACGCGGAGACCTTGAGCAAGGCCTTTGATGATGAGCAGTTCGCGTTTTATCATCGCGTGCTGTCCGGCCAGCAGGAGCCGCGTCCACGCTGGAAAGAAGTGTTGGACGCCGAAGAGGGCGCGATGGGCATGGTGCTCGGCAAGATTTTCGTGCAGGAGTATTTCCCAGCCCAGAGCAAGGAACGCTACACGCGCCTCGTGGAGTCCATCCGCGACGCCTACCGCGAACGCATCAATCGCCTCGACTGGATGAGTGCCGCGACCAAGGCCAAGGCCCAGCGTAAGTTGAAGTCCATGACGGCCAAGGTGGGTTATCCCAAGAAGTGGAAGGACTATTCCGCGCTGGTCGTCTCGACGAATTCCTACTGCGAGAACATGATGCACGCGGCGCGCTGGCGCTTCCACGACATGGTCTCGAAGTTCGGCAAGCCGGTGGACCGCTCGGAGTGGTCCATGACGCCGCAGACTTACAACGCCTACTACAGTGCGGCGAACAACGAGATCGTGTTGCCCGCCGCCATCTTCACCATCCCCGGGGTGCCAGATGCCAGGGTGGACGATGCGGTGGTTTACGGCTACGCCGGCGCGTCCACCATCGGCCACGAGATCACGCACGGCTTCGACGATGAGGGACGGCAGTTCGACGCGCGCGGCAATCTCGCGGACTGGTGGACTGCGGACGATGCGCGGCAGTTCACCAATCGCGCCGCCGTGATGGTGCAACAGTTCAACGCCTACCAACCGCTGCCCGGCCTGAACATCAACGGCAGCGCAAGCCTGGGTGAAAACATCGCCGACTACGGCGGCTTGCTGCTGGGACTCGAAGCCTTCAAGAAGACCAAACAGTTCAAGTCCGGCGAGAAGATCGGCGGACTCACTCCGCTCCAGCGCTACTTCCTCGGCTACGCGCTGGGCTGGCTGCATCAGGAGCAGGAAGCGAAGCTGCGGAATAAATTATTGAGCGACGTCCATGCCCCGGCGAAGTGGCGCGTGCTCGGCCCGCTGGCGAACATCCCTGAATTCCACGAAGCCTTCGGCGTGAAGGCTAACCAGCCGATGTGGCGTCCGCCGGAAGCGCAGGTAAGGATTTGGTAAGGTTGCCGTCCGAAAGTGAGGGCCTCAGTTCGTTCCGGGGCAGGTCTTGCCACGACTCCGCAGCATCCTGTTTTCGACTATGTCAGGATGTCCTTCACCACATGCCCGTGGACATCGGTGAGACGGAAGCGACGGCCTTGGAACTCGTAGGTGAGCCGTTCGTGGTCGAGGCCGAGGCAGTGCAGAATGGTCGCCTGCATGTCATGCACATGCACGGGATTCTCGACGGTGTGAAAACCCAATTCATCGGTCGCGCCATAGCTGAGTCCGCTTTTCACGCCGCCGCCGGCCATCCACATGGTGAACGCCTGCGGATGATGATCGCGCCCCATCGAGCGGCCCAGGCTCGGGTTGGTCTCCACCATGGGCGTGCGGCCAAATTCCCCGCCCCAGATGACCAGCGTGGAATCCAGCAGGCCCAGACGTTTGAGATCCTTCACCAGCGCGGCGCTCGCTTGATCCGTGGATTTGCAATTGCCCGTGTGATTGCCCACCAGGTCGCTGTGGGCGTCCCAGCCTTCGTGGTAGATGTTGATGAAGCGCACACCCCGCTCGACCATGCGCCGGGCCAGCAGACAGGCGCGGGCAAACGAAGGTTTGGCCGGATCGCAGCCGTAGAGTTCCAACGTCTCCTTTTTCTCGCTCTTCAAATCCATCAACTCCGGCGCGCTGGTCTGGAGGCGGAAGGCCATTTCGTAAGCGTTGATGCGGGTGGTGATTTCCGGATCACCCGCGGCCCCGAGTTGCTGCTCATTGAGTGAGCGCACGACGTCCAGGGTGTCGCGCTGGAGTTTGGCATCCACGCCCTTCGGGTTGGCCACATTGAGGATGGGGTCGCCCTGATTGCGCAGGCGCACGCCCGTGAAGCTCGTGGGAATGAAGCCGCTCGACCAGTTGGCCGCGCCGCCGCTGATGCCGGAGCCGGTGCTCATCACCACGTAGGCCGGCAGGTTCTTTGATTCAGAGCCAAGCCCGTACGTGACCCACGAACCCAGACTGGGCCGTCCGGGTTGCAGGAAGCCGGTGTTGAAAAAAATCTGCGCGGGGGCGTGGTTGAACTGATCCGTCTTCATGGACCGGATCAGGCAGATCTCATCCGCGATGGAACCGATATGGGGAATCATCTCGCTCAACTCCGCGCCGCTCTGGCCGTACTTCTTGAACTTGAATCGTGGGGCCATCACCGCCGCATCCGGCCGGATGAACGCGTAGCGTTGACCGGCAATAACGGATGGCGGCAACGGCTTGCCTTCCAGTTTGAACAACTCCGGCTTGTAGTCGAACAGGTCGAGCTGCGAAGGCGCGCCCGCCATGAACAGATGAATCACGGCCTTGGCTTTGCCCGGAAAATGCGGCGGCTTCGGCGCCATCAAATCAACGGGCGCGGCCGCACTCATCGCGCGCGAGACGAACGCATCCGTCAACAAAGACGCGAGGCCGATCTTGCCCAGTCCAATGCCGCACTCGCGCAGAAACCAGCGGCGGCTCAGGGGCAGGCCGCGCTCGTGGAAATGATTGGTTTGGCAGTTCATAAAAAATGACGAATGACGGAATGACGAATGACGAAGCGCATGGTCAGTCGGGAATGGTTCGGCGCCAGATGGCGCAGAAGATGAGGTGAAGTTCACGGGCTTCCAGCCAGAGAATCCGCGCTTCCGGTTTGAGGCTTTCATCAGCAGTCGCAATCAGGCGGAGAAAATACTTTGTCTCTCGTGCCTCCTTCTTGCAGGTTCCGATCCGGTTTCTGAAATCTTTCCGCGACACCCCGTCATCAGCCTCGCAATAGTTCGCACCCACGCTGGTGGCTGCACCGACCAACTGGCTGATCAGTCGGTCATTAACCGGGCTTCGTGGAATCCGCCGGGCGAAACGAATCACCGATTCCCCAAACAACGTCGTCCGTTCCTCGAGATCGTAAACGCGTCCGGATGGACCGTCGTGCAATACCATCGAAGCATCCGCAATTTCCGGTCCCCAAAACGTCGCTTCCTCCCGCTCGTCTGGCAGCGAGATTTCGTCCTTCGTCATTTCGTCCTTCGTCATTGTTTCACGATCGTTTCATCGAGGTTCAGGAGTGCGCGCGCCACCGTCGTCCAAGCGGCGCGTTCTGCGACTTCGCCTGGACCGTCGCCGGCGAGGTCCGCCGCCTTCAATTCGCCGCTCTGCAAGCGTCCGCGCTGAGCGGCCAGGAATGAATGCAGCATTGTTCTCTCAGCGGCAGAAGGCTCGCGGGTCAGGGTGCGGCGGTAAATGAACTCAACCTTGCGCTCGTCGTCGCCGGATTGTCCCGCGGTGAGCGTGCCGAGCTTCTGCGCGGCTTCGACGAAGGCAATGTCGTTGAGCAGGGTCAGCGACTGGAGCGGCGTGTTCGAGACTTCGCGTTTGGCCAGGCAGGTTTCTCCCGACGGCGCGTCAAAGGTGTTGAACATGGCGAAGGGCGCGCTGCGCTTCTGGAACGTGTAGAGCGAACGGCGGTAGCGATCCTCGCCCGCGCTCACGTCCCAGCCCGGCGATCCATAAGCAGCCTCGGTCACTCCGGCGGGCTGCGGAGGTTTCACCGGCGAGCCGAACATCTTCGGGGAGAGCGCGCCGCTCGCGGCCAGCGCCGCGTCACGAATGATCTCCGCCTCCAAACGCACGCGCGGACCGCGGGCCAGCAGCCGGTTCTGCGGATCGCGCGCGAGCAACTCAGGCGTGACCCGGGACTGCTGGCGATAGGTGGAACTGGTGACCATGAGGCGGTGCAATTTTTTGAGCGACCAGCCTTGCTTCATGAATTCCACCGCCAGCCAGTCGAGCAACTCAGGATGGCTCGGCAGTTCACCCTGGAAACCGAAGTCGTTCTGCGTGCCCACAATCCCGAGGCCGAAAAACGCGGCCCATTGCCGGTTCACCACGACCCGCGCCGTCAGCGGATTCTCCGGGGAGACCAGCCATTTCGCGAGCGCGAGCCGGTCTTTCGTCGAGCCGCCCGGCAGGCGCGGCAGGAACTGGGGCACATCGGCCTCCACGCGATCCGTGGGCTGAAGGTATTCGCCACGATTATGGATGAACGTCGCACGCGGGGCCACGGCGGGACGCTCGCGCATGATGAGCGTGGTCGTGTAAGCCGGCGGTTTGCGCAGATCACGAATCTCCTTGGCCACCTTGGCCAGCTCCGGTGCCGTGAGCAAAAAGTGTTCGCGCAACTCAGCGCGTTGTTCCGTCGTGAGCTTTTCGTCGGGCACGCGCAACAATCCATCGATCGATTCCGGAATCTCCCTGGCTTCAGCACCACGGGCTTCGGTGGTGATCGAGATGCGAAAGCGGCCCAACGAACAGGCGTAATGACGTCCGAACAACATCTTCACGTCGAGTCGGCGGGCTTCGATGGGTTGGTCGGGGACGAACACGGCTTCGTGCGCCTCGCCGGGACGGTCGGCGCAACTCCAGCCGGTTTGTGGATCGCCGTCGGTCGCAGCCTTGGCACTCGCGCCACTGCCGAAATTGTTTTTGGCATGGCTCTCCGTGGCCCGCGCGAACTTCACGCGTTGACCGTCCGCCGTCACTTGGAACTCACCCATGAAGAAATCACCCTTCGGTCCCTCGTAGTAGGCAAGGCCCGGCCCATGCGCCGGCAGGCTGTCATCGGGCAGCGCTTCCAGGCGGAGGGCAGTGATGCGTCCGGGCAGATTTGTGAACGCCAGATCGTAAACGTCGCTCTTGCTCATGTCGCCGCTCGCCAGCACGGAATGGTCCGGTTGCGCGGTCAGCAACAGCAGGTTGGATTTCAATTCGTTGGGCCGCAACTTGATCCATGTGACCATCCGGTTGCGTTCGCGCGCCAACCATTTCGTGAACGCGGCTTCCACCGCCTCCGATCTGCGTGCGGTCTCCGGACGCTCATCCTGCACTTGCGAACCCACGCTGAACGCCACCCGGCCCAGCGTATGTTGTGCGCGGTGCTGCTGTTGCAGGCGCACGGTGACTTTTGTGCCCGAGGTCGAACCAAAGGGTTTCTCAAACTGGAAGGTGGCTGAGTGATTCGTGTTCAGAATCTTTCCGGCCTCATGAATCGCCCAACCGGTTTCCAGACGGCCATCAAAGGCGTTGGTCACGGGGAATTCCTTTTGCTCGGCCGTGGCTTTCGCGCTGCGAATCTTCAACGGCTCCGCGGCTCCGCTATCGAGTGGCGCCTGGTGGATCGTGATTTCGGAGATGACAAAGTTTCCGTGCGGCGTGCGTCCCGGGCCTTGGCCCGGTAAGGAATCATGGACCAGGGCCTCCAGGCGGAGGTGGCTGAGGTTCGTCAAACTGGTGGTGAAACTAATGGTGAAATCACTGCGCTCCGGCCCGGGCGCAGTGAAGAGCACGGACCCATCCTCCAGCACTTTGGCGTCATCATCTTTGGCCAAGCTTTCGATGTGCGGCGTCACCCTCTCCCAGCGTATCGGTCCGGCGTCGAGAGGCCAGCGGGTGGGCAGTTCCGCGAGAAGCTTCGCAGCGCGTTGTTCGCGCTGGCGCAACTTCTCGGCGGCATCCTCGGCGGGCAAATCCAAATCCGGCTCATCCGCGTTGTTCAGAAACGCCATCAGTTGATAGTAATCCTTGTGCAGAATGGGATCATACTTGTGCGTGTGGCATTGCGCGCAGCCGACGGTCAGGCCGAGCCACGCCGTGCCGGTGGTATTGACGCGGTCCACCACGGCGAGATAGCGAAACTCCAGCGGATCAATGCCGCCTTCCTCGTTCAACATCGTGTTGCGGTGAAAGCCCGTGGCGATCCTCTGCTCGCGCGTGGGCCGGGGCAGCATGTCGCCCGCAAGCTGTTCGATGGTGAACTGATCAAACGGCAGGTCGGCATTCAAGGCGCGAATCACCCAGTCGCGATAAGGCCAGATGCTGCGATTGCGATCTTTCTCGTAGCCGTTGCTGTCGGCGTAGCGGGCGAGGTCGAGCCACTTGCGCGCCCAGCGTTCGCCGTAGTGCGGTGAGGCCAGCAATTGATCCACGAGCCGTTCGTAAGCGTCCGTCCGCGTGTCTTGCGCGAACGCGTCGGCTTCCGCCGGTGTGGGCGGCAGGCCGATTAGATCGAGATGAACACGACGCGCCAGCGTGAGCCGGCTGGCTTCGGCGGAAGGCTTCAATCCTTCCTTTTGCAGACGGGCGGCGACAAAGGCATCAATGGGATTGCGGACTTCAAATCCCGGATTCTTGACCGTCGGCGGGGCCACAGCTTTGGGGGCGGCGAACGCCCAGTGCGGTTTGAATTCCGCGCCCGCCGCGACCCAGCGTTTGAGGATGTCCTTCTGCTCGGCGCTGAGCGGATGTTTCACCTTCGCCGGCGGCATCAGATCGTCTTCATCCGTGGTGAAGAGGCGGCTCACGAGTTCACTCTTCTCCGGCCGACCCGGCACGATGGCCGGCTCGCCCGACTTGCCGCCCTTGAGCGCCGACTCTGGCAGATCCAGGCGCAGGCCGCCTTTGCGTGTGCCTTCGTCCGGGCCGTGGCACTTGAAACAATAGGAGGAAAGAATGGGCCGCACCTCGCGCAAAAAGTCCGGCGACTCCGCCGCCCCGCTGGTGCGGACCCAAAGCGCACCGGCCAAGACGATTATTGTTCTCAGTGAAATCGGATGCATGAGTGAATTCGTAGTATGCGGGAAGACTGATTGGGTCGCCAGTATTTCTGAGGTCAACCCAGGCTGGCGGGCGCAAACGGACCTGCGCCCCAAAAAGCAGGCGAAGCCTGGCCGGCGGAACGCCGAGCATCTCTCGGCCTGGGCCAGAATCCAGTCGTCGGGCCGAGCAATGCTCGGCGCTCTGGGGCAGTGAAAATCCAAATTCCAAAACTCAAATCCCAAACGAAATCCAAGCATTCAAATTCCCCGGCCGATCCGGCCACGGTCCGGCCCAGCTCGGAGCCTTGTTTGCAGCCCTCATCCAGATGGTCCAGACAGTGGGTGTAGAATTTTTCACCGGGTTAATTCTGACTCTTGTTTGATAAAGAAAATCGTAAAGTTCGTCAGCCTTTGGTCAACAATACAGACTCAATCATGAATCGTCCCTGCATCTTCTTCGCGCTGACCGCGCTTGCGCTCCAACTCACGCTTGGTCTCCCGGCGGCTGAACCACCGCCCGCGCCGGGTGCGAAGGCCAAACCCATTTTCGACGGCAAGACGCTCGAGGGCTGGGAAGGCAACGCGAAACTCTGGCGCGTGGAGGACGGCTGCCTGACCGGCGGCTCGTACGACGAGACGGTGCCGCGCAATGAGTTCCTTGCCAGCACGCGCGACTTCACGAACTTCATCATCCGGTTTCAGATCAAGCTCACCGGGTCGAACGGCTTCATCAATTCCGGCTTCCAGATTTGTTCGCAGCGCGCGCCTCCATCAGTTCGCGTTCCAGCCGCGCGTTCTTCAAACTCTGGTTGCGGACGGAAAGAAAGATCACCCCGACTAACACCATCAGGGAGAGCGCGCTGGCAATAATCCAAGTCTGCTTCGGCATGGCGGCAGCGTAGCGAACGGCGCGCGCGCGGCAAGCGCGAGCACGTCAGGGCAGCACCTGCACCCGATAGAACCGTTGCGCGCCGTTGTTGGTGTCGGCCTTGGTGGCGCTCGTCTCAATGGCAAACACATCCCCCGGCAAATCGATCCAGTCGGGAGCGCCCAGGTCATTTTTGAACTGGAGCCGGTACTGGCGCCCGATCTGGGTCGAGAAAATCAGCGTCACCTCCGTGATGGTGGCCACGATGCCGGTCACGCTCGGAGCCGACGCGGGCGCGGTGTTGGCCGCGCGCGGACTGGGCGGGAACTGGAAAATGATGCCGGCCCCGCCGTCCGGCGAGCGCCCCTGGCTGATGCTGCCGCCCTGTTGCCCGAAGGTGACGGCGTCCACCGGCGCGCCGTCAGCAGCAAACAATCCAATCGCCTCGCCAGCCGCGTTGAGGTTGAAGCTCACATGCAAGTCGGCGCGGTTCGTCGAGTTCTGGTTCGGTTCACGATCGGCCCAGACCAGCAAATACCCGCCCGGCGCGACCGCGTAACGGCCGTTGTTTGGAATCTGAAACTGGAACTGGTTCGTCAGGTTGTCGGTCAGGAAATAGCCGCCGAGGTCCACGGCGTTCGGGCCGGGATTGTAGAGTTCGAACCAGTCTTCGAAATGACCGTCGGCCGGATCAGCAAAGCCGCTCGCACTCGTGTTCGCGGCCATCCATTCATTTATCCAGATGGCGAGCGTTGCGGAGCGTCCGTCGTTCGTGCCCCGGGGCGTGACGTGATAAAATTCCTGACGTGCGAAGGGCTGGCCGTCCGGAAAGGAGCCGAAGCTGCGGTCGCGATCCACACTCGAGTAGTTCACGTAATCCAGAACCTGCGGACCGTTCAAGGCTGCCAGACCATTGGTGTAAAAACGTGTGAGTGCGACCGAGCCGTTGGTTGGCGTCAGGCGAAAACTGGTGTGATATTCGGCACCGGCCGTCTCACCCGCCTCGGCATCGCAGAAGACCACGAGGAATTGCGTCGGACCGATGCTCGCCCCCGGAGGAAAAGCCCAGTTGGAAAGGTTCGTGTAGCTCGACGTGAGGAACAATCCGTCGAGCGAAACCATGTTCGTGCTGGAGTTGTACATTTCCAACCACGGCTCGTGCTCGCCTTGATGGTCGGTGAGCCCCGCGAACTGGTCCGCCTGAACTTCGTTGATCCACAGCGGGGCAAAGGCCGGCAGGTTGGTGGCATTCTGATTGGCCGCGCCGGGCGTCAATGAATTCGTGGCCGGGCTGACGAGCAGGGGCGGCACGTAGTTCGAGGGCGTGAGGAAGATGTTGATGTTGGTCGGCCCGCTGTTCGTGGACGTGGTGAGAAAGGCGCTGTTATGAATGCGGATGTAGAGGTTCGTGGCCGAGTTGGTGGCCCAATACCAGAAGCTCAACGTGTTCGTCGAGTTCACCGCCGGAGGCGGGAAGAGGAACTGCTGCATCGCGCGGTTGTAGCTGGGCCGGGTGGCCGAGCCGGCGGTTCCGCCCACGATCTTGAACGCGCCCGCGCCGGCATGCACGAGGTCGCCGACGATGAGCGAGTTCGTGTAGTTGGTGCCAAGGAACCAGGCGTTGGTGGGGTAGAGGATGTTGGTGTTGGCGGTCCCGATGACCAAGGGGGATTCGAAATTGCCGTTGTGAACATAGTTGGTCGGGCCGACGCCCGCATTGGTGCCGGCCACGATGGAGAGATCGTCGATAAGCGCGCTGCCGCCCTCGCCGAGATAGGCGAGCAGGCGCATGGCCCCGCCCGCCTCGCCGGAGCCGATGCTGCCGCTGACACTGAAGAAACGCCAGCCGTCGCGCACAGCTTCTGGCGTGGCCACTTCGGGCGAGATGACGGGAGGAATGTAGCTGGCGAACCAGTTTCCGGCCCGCGCGCGCTCCTGGCTTGCGTCGATCAATTGCAACGAGGACCCGGTGCCTTGCGCCGCGACCGGCCACGGCAGCCCGCCCTCGTAACGCACGCGATCGATGATCTGATCCTGCGCGGGTGTCACCCCTTGTTTGATGAGTGTGATGGTCTCGCCGTCATCTTGCAGTGCGCCGGGGAACTCAGCGGCCACCGTCACAGCCGAACCGTAGGCGGTGGCGAAGGCGATCCGGCTGGCGGCCACGACCAGAAATCCGCGCGGTGGAATGACCGTGGCATTGCTGAACGTGAGGCCCGTTCCGTTCAACCGCCAGCCGCGCAGGTCAAAGGCGGTGGTGAAGGACGTGTTGAACAACTCCACGTATTCCGCATCAGGCACGGCGGGCTGAAACATGATCTCGTTGATGACCACTTTGTTCAAAGGTTCGTCGGGCGAGGTGTTGACGGTGATGCTGATCGTGTCGGTCGCGCCAGCGATCAAGTTGCCGTTCACGTCCACTCCTTCCAACACGAGGGAGTTCGTTCCGGACAACAGCGCGAGTTGCATCGTCCACGCGGAGACCGTGGGCCACGTGGGTATGAACCGTTCGCCGTTCACACGGATGAACCGCACGCCATAAGGCGCGGTGCCGGACAGCGTCACGAAGTTGCTGCTCACGGCAAACGCGAGGCCGTTGCTGGTCGTGATGTTGAACGCAGGCGCGGCTGGAATCTGGCTCTGCACGAAGGCCGCGCGGCTGGCGATGTAGGCGGGATAGCTGTTGAGACCGCCGTCGCCGATGAGCGTCGCGTAATGGCTCGCCCACGGCGTGGCGTAGGGCGAGTTGTAGCAGCGGCTGATCAGGTCGAGCAGGTGGTTGTAATAGATGCGCAAGTTGGCGGGATGCTCAATCATCTTGCGCATGCGGTTCGTCCCGCCAAACCCATCCGGCGCGTTCCCCCAGAGCGAGGCGCTCGTGCCAAGATTGAAGGCGCGATCCAGATCCCATGACAACGCGACGAGGCGGTTGTCATGGGGCCGCTGGTACATGCGGAAATTATGATTGTAGAGCCGCGTGTAGGTGTCGTCGTTGCCGACCAGCGACATCATTGCCCAGCAGCGCAGCCACTGGTCCACGTCCATGAACTGCCGGGTGCGCGTGTCCATGGCTGCGCCGTTCAGTTCAAACGACTTCGCCGCCGCCATCATCAGGCTGAAGTCGTCCTTGGCCCGGTTGTTCCGCACCTGGAAGTTCCAGCGATAGAACTCCTTGTCATCGCCGAGGTCCTGGAGGTCCGGCGCGCCGTTGTTGTGCGAGTAGGGGAAGTTCAGCTTCGGTGCCTCGGCGTTGCCGTTGACCGTGCCGGTCGGCGTGTAGAGCAGTTCGAGGTTATAGACCGTGCCGCCCGAACCGTACTGCGTGTCGAGCAGGGTGTCGGTCGTGCGCGTCATGGAAAGAAAGCAGCGGCCCACGTCCTGCGCGCGCGGCGTGACGATGTGGGCGACATCGTCGTAGCCCGCCACGACGCCCTGGCCCGCCTGATTGAAAAGATGCTTCGCGAGAATCTCCCGCTTGCTCCCGCCGCGCTCAATCGAGATGGAATCGTGCGCGCCACGAAACTTGTGGTCCGGATCAAAGTCGATGCTCAGGCCCGTCTCCGTGTCGTTGTTGCGGCCGAAGGCGCTGCCCTTGAGTCGCACGCCCACGTCGTAAAAGACCTCGCTCTCGTTGTAGGTGATCGTCGCGCCGAGCCGGTCGTTGCTCAGGCGGTTCGTGTTGAAATACATGGTGGCCGTGTCGGCGGCGGTCATCACGAAGCGGAAGTTGAAGTGCGGCGCGGCGGCGGCGAGGCCGTCGTTGAAGATGAACATGGCGCGCGAGTTGGTGCCATCGGCCGGGAACGTGGATACTCCGCCCAACGCGTCCCGACCTTCGACGCAGAATTGAATCTTCGTGCCTGCCGCCTGTCCGGGAATCGTGCCACGATATTGATTGAACGTCGGCGGTTGCGCGTTGAGGGACATCGGAGTGCTGTTCCAAGCGCCACCATCGACGCGCCAGTTCAAGGTCAGGCTCGCGATGTTTTGCGGGTCGTAGGCGTTCACACTCACGGTCACGGGCGCGCCCGCGTTTGGCACAACCGGCGAGTGCGACAGCGCGGCGTAGGTCGGCCCGGCGCTGGCGACACGACGGGAATTGATCGCGCCCGGCGTGCCGCCGCTCGACGGCACAGCCAGCACAGTCGTGCGCTGGAGCCACTTCAAGTAGAGCCGCGTGTTCAGCAGCCGCGAGCCGCCGAGCCACTTGGCGCGGTAGGAGATTTCGTATTCCCGACCCGGCACCACGGCGATGTTCGTGCCGTTGTTCTTGAAGGTGGTCTCGACGTGGTTCTGCAACCAATCGGTCGGACCGCTCGCCGAGATGCGGAGCACCTTGTTGTTCGGATTCGTCGGGTCGAGTTCGACGCGCGTCCGCCCGTTTTGACCGTGCGTGCCTTGCATGCGCCAGAAGGCGGGTGACGAACCAACCGTGTCGCCCTGGAAGCTGCCGTTTTGAATCAACTGCTTCGTCAGGCCGCCGGCGGAGAACTCCGTCACGCTCACGTCATCAATCAGCAGGTCGCCCGCCTCGAGCAGGCCGAGCACGAACTCGTTCCAAATGTTGTAGCCGATGCTGTAGCCCTTGTTCGTCTGCGCCACGCCGCGATAGGTGATGGTCTCCCACGCAGTCTTGCCCGATTCGTCGCTGGCTGCCCACGACTCGGCGCGGCGCGCGTCGGCGTAGGGATCAATCAGTTCCAAACTGGAACCGCCGCCCGCCGCGAGCGACGGCCAGCGGCCGCTGCTGTAGTAACGCACTTCGGCAACCACGCGCTGGCTGGCGTCCTTGAGTTCGATGAGGTCGGTGGACTTGCGCAGGCGGCCGCTGAAATTGCCCAGCACGGTCACACCCGGATGCGCCGCCTGCATCGCCGCCGCGTTCTTCGCCACGACGAGGTAAGCGCCGGGCGCGAGCTGCGCGTTGGTCGGGAAGTTGTAGCGCACGGCGTTGTCCAGGCTCCAGCCGGCGAGGCTCACCGGGTTCGTCCCGCGGTTGCACAGCTCGATCCACTGCTCGTCCGAGCCGGCGTAGATGTTGGAAGGATAACTCGGCGCGGCCTCGTACAAGATTTCGTTGAGGACGATGTCGCGGTTGATCAGCACGACGTTGCTCGCGCCGAAGCTTGTCGCCGTCGGACGCAGCCAGCGCCCGAAGCCATCCGGCGAGCGCCCACGCAACTGGTTCTTCACCGCCGCCGCATCGACGAGCACGGTGGCGTTGGAAGTGAGCAGGAAGACCTTGTCGTTTTGCGCGGGCGTGAAGCCGGTCTGTGCCGAGTCGAACACGATGAACGCGCCGGGATTCAACGTGCCCGCCGGCAGCGCAAAGTTCGTCGCGCCATTGGTTGCCGTGGTGGCGAGCGTGAAGTTCGCCAGCGCCAATGAACTGGTGCCGCGGTTGAACAACTCCACGCGGAAGGTCGCGTGGGTGGCCGCGTCCAGTTCGTTGAGGGCGAGTTCGGGCGTGGTGACAGTCGGGAAGTTCGCCGCGCCGGGCGTGCCGCCGCGGCGCGCGCTGGCGGCCCAGTTGATGGGCTCGGCGCTCGCGCTCAACGGCGTGCGCTTGCTCAACGTCGCGCCCGAACCATCCGCGCCTTCGGGCCACGGCTGTTCATCGCCGTAGGTCAGCTCGTCCATCATGCGCCCGTCGTGGTTCCGCAGGATGAGCTGCTCGCCGCCGTTCGAGAGGTTTGTCTGGAACGGCCCGAACACCGAGGCGATGCCCGTCGCGTTGGTGAACACGTTCACATCGCCCGCGATGAGCACGAACGCGCCGCCGGGCACGATGGTGTTGCTCGGGAAGGTGAAGTGAACGCCGCCATCAAGCCGCCAGTTTGAGAGGTCCACGTCCGCGCGCATGACGTTCTGAAGTTCAATCCATTGCAGCGCCGGACTCTGGCCGGGGCCGGGGTGATACATCACTTCATTGAACAGCACGACGGCGTCGGCGGACACGCCGTTGTCCTGCGGCAGCCACTCGAACGGCGGCGGCGATTGCACGACCTGCGGCGTGGTCACGTCGAGCACGGTCAGCAGCGCGCCAGGCGTGTTGGTCGCACCGAAGCTGTTCGTCACCCGCACAGAGTAGCTCGCGCCATCCGCCAGGCTGACTGAGGGAATGGTGAACGTCGTATTCGTCTCGCCCGCGAGCGGCGATGCGCCCTTGAACCACTGGTAGGCCAGCGGCGCGACGCCCGCCGCCGTCACGCTGAACGTCACCGGCTGCCCAACGAAGCGCGCCGCGTTCTTCGGCGGCGTCACCACGAGCACCGGCACCACCGAGAGCAATGCGGGCGCGCTGGTGATGGCTCCGAAGACATTCGTGACCGTGAGGACGTAGGCGCCGGAGTTCGTCGGGTCGAGCGCGGCGAAGTTGAGCGACGCGTTGGTCGCGTTCGGCATGAGCGCGCTGTCCTTGAACCACTGGTAGCTCAAGGGCAGCGAGCCGTTTACCACCGCCGTGAGCGCGCCAGGCTGCGTGATGTAGCGGACCGTGTCCACCGGCGCGACGACGAACGACGGCGGCGTGCGCACGGCCAGTAGCGCGGTCGCGGAGTTGGTGCCGCCGTAGGGATTGTAGATGACGCAGCGAAAGGTCGAGTTGTTGTCCGCGAGCGTGACGGCCGGGATGGTGTAGCTCGCGTTGGTCGCGCCGGGGATGCTGGCACCGTTGCGCGTCCAGCGATAGACCGCACCGGTGGCATCGGCCAGTTGCACGGAGAAGTTCGCCGGCTGGCCGTCGTCGAGCGCAAGGTTCGTCGGCTGCTGGGTGATGACCGGCGACGTGCCCGCCGCCGCCGTGAGCCAAGTCGCATAGTGCGCCGCGATGGCCGACGCCGGCAGCGCCTCGCCATAGATCGCCACCTCATCGATGCGCCCGGGCCACGCCTCCTGGCTGGCTGGTCCGCTCGCGCCGATTTGGAATGGCCGCCCTACGCCCGCGCCGAGCGGCGCGTTCCAGGTCGCGATGACCGCGCCATTGAAATAAACCGTGACCAATCCGGCATCGAACACGTAGGCCACATGCACGAGATTGTTCAACATGCTCACCGGCGTGGTGACGCTTGGCGCGACCGAGCCGTTCCAGATGAAAAGCTGATTGCCGCCCGTGCCGCCGTGCAGGCTATAGCGCACGGCCGGCGACTGCGAGTCATCACGCCCGGCGAAGAAGCACGGGTTGAAGCCCGCCGTCGCCGTCTGATAGAGGAACATCTCCACCGTGCCCGAGCCGTCGCTGAATTCGTAATCCGTCACCGCCCCGAGCGCCACGCGCGCGCCCTGCGCGGACTGCGCGCCGACCGTTCCAACCGCGCTCGAGAACACCGCGCCGTTCAACGTCCCGTTCTGCAACGGCGAAATGCGATCCACCGCCGTCGGTGACACGTCACCATCGAACGGATAGAAACTCAGCAGCGACGGCTCGGCCTGCACGCCGGAGCGATACTGGACGGCGTCGGCAAAAAGTCTCGGGCCGCAAAGGAGGCCCAGTCCAAGCACGAGAGCGAACAGCCCATGAAGTTTCGCGGCGGAACGCAGACGGCGGCAGGTCCGGACTGTTTGGGAATTCATGGGGCCATTCCAACACAATGCCGGTCGGTCTGGAAGCTCCCGAATCCACGTCCACGCGATAAAAATCCACGCCGATAATTCAACTCCCGCGCCGGTATTCGGATGGGCTGCGCCCGATCCATCGTTTGAAGGCGCGGGAGAAAACAATCGCGCTCTCGTAGCCGACGGAGGCGGCCACCACCTCCAGTTTGTCGTTGCTGGATTCGAGCAGCTCCTGCGCGCGTTGCATCCGCATGTAGGTGAGGTGTTGCATGGGGCTGCGGCCCAGTTCGCGCAGGCAGAGGCGGCGTAACTGCTCGGGGCTGTAATGGCACTGGCGGGCCAGCGAACCGAGCGTCCAATCTGCGGCGAGGTTTTTCCCCGCCGCTTCCCACAAACTCCAAAGCCGTTCGTGCAAGTGCCCGGGCTGGGTCAGGCGGCCGACGTGGACCATGAGCAATTCACTCCAATGATGCAGCGCCCGCGCGTCCTGCGTGCCGCCGGACTCGGCGCGGATGCCTTCGAGGATGCGGCGCAGGCCATCCGCGTCGCCCTGCACGCGCAACGGCGAACTGGCGTTGACCAGCGGCGTGACGGGCGGAGGCTCCTGAAAGCGCACCCAGGCGAAGCCCCAGCGTTTTCCCGGCACGGCATGAAAGGCGTTGAGCACGCGCGGCGGGGCCATGCAGATCGTTCCGCTGCGCACGTTCTGCCAGCGTCCGTCGAGCAGCACGCAGCCTTCGCCCTCGAAACAGGCCAGCACAAAACTGCCGCTCGGCTTCACCCGCACGCGGCGGTAAGGCGCCTCGGCGTGGTGAATTCCCAGCCGCGAAATCCGCCGCGCGCTCAGTTCCAGACAGTCTGCTGCGTTCAGTTCCCAGCGCACGGTGCGCGGGCCGTCCACGGAGGTCTCGGTCAGGTTCAGGTGGATTTCTGTCATAGGCAGCACCGCGCAAAGTTGTCAGAGTCGGTCTGTTCATACGATGAAAAAACAGGTCAAGCACATCGCCTTCTTCAAGTTCAAAGCCGACCGCACGCCGGCGCAAGTCGCCGAGGTCTGGCGCATCATCGAGGATCTGCCGAAGCAGATTCCCGGCATCCTCGATCTCACACGGGGTCCGAACAACAGCACCGAGGGACTCTCGCAAGGCTTCACGCACAGCTTCGTCATGCTGTTCGAGAGTGCCGCAGCGCGCGACGCGTATCTGCCGCATCCCATCCATCAGGAAGCCGCGCGACTGGTCGTGCCACATCTGGAGTCGGTCATCGTCTGCGACCACGAAGTTTGACGAACTGGAGCTACTTCCAATCATTCCCACACGAAAGCCAAAACCATGAAACTCATCACGCACTTCAGCTGCGCCGCGGCCGTTGCCCTCGTCGTCATGCAGGCTGGAGCAGCGGAAGCACCGCCCGCCGCCAGCCCTAAGGCCAGGCCGATCTTCGACGGCCAGACGCTCGCCGGTTGGGAGGGCAACGCGAAGCTCTGGCGGGTCGAGGACGGCAGTCTCACCGGTGGCTCCTACGTCGAGACGGTGAAGCAGAATGAATTCCTCGCCACCACGCGGGACTTCACGAACTTCATCATCCGCTTCCAGATCAAACTCACCGGCTCGAATGGCTTCATCAATTCCGGTTTCCAGATGCGCTCGCAGCGCGTGCCGAACAATTCCGAGATGGCGGGCTACCAATGCGACTTCGGCGAGCCGACTTGGTACGGCGCCATCTACGATGAGTCGCGGCGCAACAAGGTGATGTCCGCGTCCGACATGAAGGCGCTGCGTCCAGTCATCAAGCTGAACGATTGGAACGACTACGTCATTCGCGCCGACGGCCCGCGCGTGACCACTTGGATCAATGGCGTGATGGGCACCGATTACACCGAGGCCGACGCGAGCATCGTCGAGTGGGGCAAGATGGGCATTCAGGTTCATGGCGGCGGCAAGGCGCTGGTCCAGGTGCGCAACGTGATGATCGAGGAGTTACCGCCCACGCCAGCGGGGAAAATCTTTCGCGGCGCTCCGGAGCCGAAGAAAGGCGCGAAGGCGGAACCCGTTTCACCTGAAGAAGAGAAGGCGCGCTTCACCGTGGCGCCGGGCTTCGAGATTGAACTCGTCGTGGCCGAGGACATCGCAGCGGGCTTCGGGAAATTCGTGGCGGTGGATTGGGATCAGCGCGGCAACCTTTGGACGATGACTGCGCTGGAATATCCCGTGGATGCGAACGAAACGCCCGCCGTGGCCAAGGAACTTTATGCGAGCAAGGCGAAGGACAAGGTGCTGGTCTATGATCGCGATCCGAAATCCCCGACGGGTTACGCGACCAAGCCGCGCATGTTCGCCGAGGGACTCGCTATCCCGCTCGGCATCCTGCCTTACAAGAACGGCGTCTATGTGCAGCACGGCACCGAGATTGTTTTCCTGAGCGACAACGACGGCGATGGCAAGTCCGACCGGCGCGAGGTGATTCTCAGCGGCTTCGGCGTGCAGGACTCGCATCTTTTTCCGCATCAGTTCACGCGCGCGCCGGGCGGCTGGCTGTGGATGGCACAGGGCGCGTTCAACTATGGCAAGGTGCGTGACAAATCCGGGAACGAAGTGCAATTCGATCAGACGCGCATGTCGAAATTTCGACCCGATGGCCGCAGCTTTGAAATCACCTCGCAAGGCCCGTGCAATATCTGGGGCCTGCACATGACGATGGAAGGCGAGACGTGGATTCAGGAGGCGAATGACTTTGGCTATCCCGCCATGCCGTTCCACGAATACGCGAATTACCCCGGCTGCTCCGGCGCGCAATGGAAAAGCTACGCCCCCGAATTTCCCGGCACCGCGCCGCACTTTCAGATGGGCGGGACGGGATTGAGTGGATTGGCGATCAGCGACGCGTGGAGGGAAAAAGTAATCAGTAAGTCAGTAATCAGTAATCAGTCGGCGACAACGGACGCGAAGCGACTGATTACTGATTCACTGATTACTGATTACTCTCCCCCCTCCTGGCCCGAGGCCTACTGCGACGTCATCTACATCGCCAATCCCATCACGCGGAAAATCCAAGCCATCAAGGCGAAGCGCGAAGGCGGGCGTTACGCGCTGAACAAACTCCCGGACTTCATCCAGTCGAGCGACGAGATGTTCCGTCCGGTCGCTCTGAAGCTGGGTCCGGACGGCTGCCTCTACTTCGTGGATTGGTACAACAAGATCATCTCGCACAACGAAGTGCCGAGGAACCATCCCGAGCGCGACAAGAAACGCGGCCGCGTCTGGCGCGTGCGCCCCACGGATTTCAAACCGCTCGATGTCCCCGACTTCACCAAAGCTTCCGGCGAAGAACTCATCGCGAAGCTCGGTGGCGAGAACACCACGCAAAGCCATCTCGCGTGGCAGGCCATCGGAGACCGCGGGATGAAGGAACTCGCGCCGAAGTTGAAGACGATCATCAGCGACAAAGCACAGACGGCGGCGAAGCGCATCGCGGCGTTGTGGGCTTTAGAATCTCTCGATGAAAACGAACGGTTCAACAAGGGCGCGGAATACCTGGCATTGCTCAAGCCGTTATTGGGCGACTCGAATCGGAACATCCGCCGCGAAGCCGTCCGGGTGCTGGGCGTGCGCAAACTTTCCGTCGCAGGCGCGAGCAAGTCCTGGACTGAACTGTTCGATGCACTGGAGCCGCTGGCTAATGATCCTGATTCCGAAGTGCGCGCTGAACTGATCAAGACGACGGCGACGCTGGATTTGACGGTGAATTTGATGTCCGACAATCTCACCAGAGACGTGGCCTATCAACGCGCGTTGCCCTTGCTCATCAGCATGGCGAAGCCGCCATTTGCCGAGCCGACGATGAAGAGCACGCAGAGCGGGAAGGCCATCAAAACCGGCGAAGCCTACGAGCGCGAGTTCGAGCGTTACCTTGTGCGGATGTTAATCGAGCGTTACCCCGTCTTTGTCGCTTCGTTTCTCGATACGCCCAAAGCCAAGTCGCTGCCTCTTGAAAGCCGTCTCGTCGCTTCGCTCGCACTGGAACCAAAAGCCAGCGCCTCGCGCGTGGCGGAGTTGCTGCCCTCGCTCACCCGCGCGCCGGGGCAGGAAGAATTGCTTCGCCTCGCACAGTTCCCGGAGGAACCGGGCGTGGGCGAGGCGTTGAAGAAAGTTCTACAAAATCCCGCGACCAGCACGGCGGCGATTGAGTCACTTTTGAAAGTTCGCACCAAGCTCGACGCCGCGAAGATCACTCCGTTGCTGAATGACGCCGCGAAGCAATTGCTCACCAGCACCGAGCCATCGAAGTTAGAACTCGGTACGAAGCTCGCCAGTTCGTTTCAGCTCGCGGCGGTGGAACCGGAACTCGTGCGCGTGCTGGAACAGGGCTGGGCCGGTTATCCAAAACTGGACGCGAAGGAATATCTGCTGCGTCCGGAATCGCTGGCGGCGTTGCAGGCCTTGCGCGAAGTGAAGTCCGACCGCGTGGACTTGTTCGCCAAGCTCGCCGAGAAGGGCGGACCGGCCGAGCAACAAGCCGCCGTCGCCGCTCTCGGTGCCTCACGCGATGCGAAGGGGCCGCAACAGCTCGCGAGCCTTTACCCAAATCTTCCGGCCGCGCCGCGCCGCACCGCGCTCGCCTCGCTCACCAGCACCAAAACCGGCGCAAACGCGCTCGTGAAGTCCGTCCGCAGCGGGACGATTGCGAAGGATGAACTCGACGCCGCCACGCTCGACAAACTCCACGCCGTTCTCGGCGACGACGCCGACCTCGCCGCGCTCATCGCGGACATGGCGTCGTTCTTCCGTCCGGCGTTGCGCTTGAACGGCGAGGACAACGCGTGGTCGGAAACGGACATCACGCTCGATGGCCCGTTCACCGTGGAGACCTGGGCCAAGCTCGACGCGGGCATTGATAACAACGACGGACTGCTCGGCGCACCCGGCGTGCTGGACATGAATTTCTTCGGCTCGCAATTCCGCGTGTGGGTCGGTGGACTCAATGACGTGATCGTGGCGAAGAAGAAGGCGACGCCGGACGTGTGGACGCATTACGCCGTGACGCGCGACGCGGCGGGAAAATTCCGCATCTACCTCAACGGCGAACTCGATAGCGATCAAAGCAAGTCTGCGCCGCAGAAGTTTGAGAAACTGCGCGTCGGATGGACCGCGCCCGCCAAAGGCACGGCCGGTTGGTTAAGCGAGTTCCGCGTCTGGAATCGCACGCGCACGGCGGAGGAAATTCGCGCCGAATTTGACCGCAGCTTTGAAGGTGAAGCGAAGCCCGCCGGGCTGACACCTTATTTTCCCGGCGCGGGGCCGTGGGGCAAATTGCAGAGCGGCGCGAAGGTCGTAAAGACGTCGGACTTTCCCCCACTGCTCACGCCGGCTGAATCGAAGTTGCTCGCCGAGAAGTTCACCAAGTTCCATTCGCTCGCGGACAAAACCGGCGACACCGCAAAAGGCCAGGCGCTGTTCGCCACCGTCTGCCAGGGCTGCCACAGCGTCGGCGGCGCGGGCGGGCAAATCGGCCCCGTGCTCAACGGCGCGGGCGCGCTCGGCGTCGAGGCGCTCTTGCGCAACATCCTCACGCCCAACGCCGCGATGGAGCCGGGCTACCGCGTCTTCCGCGTGGAGTTGAAAGACGGCGACGTGATCGACGGCATTCGCGTCAGCGAGGACAAGGACGCCATTGTGCTCCGCCGCCAGAATGTCGAGGACACGCGCATCCCGCAAAGCAACGTGCGCAAGGCGGCGTTCACGAAGATGAGCATGATGCCCGATGGCCTGCTCGATGGGCTGAAGTCGGAGGACGTGAGCGACCTGTTCGCCTACTTGAAGACGCTCAAGTAATCCCCGGACAAAAAACACCCGCGCAATGAACTCTCACTGCGCGGGTGCCCCCAAACATCCAAACGGTCGGTGACAGGAAATTAGTTCGGCGAGACCTCCATGGTCTCAGCCTGGGTGTGCGGGGCGTCTTCCATTTCTTCCACGGTCGGGCCGGGCGGAGGCGGGACGAGTTCACGGTCGTGCTCGTGACCCGTGGTGGTCGTGGTCGCGGCGGGCGACTCTTCCATCTTGTGGAACTTCACGCTCACAATCTTGCTGATGCCGTGTTCCTGCATCGTGACGCCGTAGAGCACGTCGGCCATGCCGATGGTGCGCTTGTTGTGCGTGATGATGATGAACTGCGAGCGCTCGATGAACCGCTGGAGCACGCGCACGAAGCGGTTGATGTTCGACTCGTCGAGCGGCGCGTCCAGTTCGTCCAGCACGCAGAACGGGCTGGGCTTCACCTGGTAAATCGAGAACAGGAGTGCCACGGCGGTCATGGTCTGCTCGCCGCCGGAGAGCAGCGAGATGGTCTGCAACTGCTTGCCGGGTGGGCGCGCCACGATGTCGATGCCGGATTCGAGCACGTCGTTTTCGTCGGTGAGAATGAGGTCCGCCTTGCCACCGCCGAAGATTTCCACGAACAGGTTGCGGAAGTTTTCTCTGATTTGCAGGAAGGTCTGCATGAACATTTCCTTGGTCTGCGTGTTGATGCGGTTGATCACTTCCATCAGTTC
Organism: Akkermansia sp.; assembly: GCA_043757045.1. Classification (GTDB taxonomy): domain Bacteria; phylum Verrucomicrobiota; class Verrucomicrobiia; order Limisphaerales; family SIBH01; genus JANNGC01. Next base: position 47,527 of record JAYVQC010000207.1, read on the forward strand.
CGTCTTGGCCTTCACTAAGTCGTCATACTGCGTGCTGAGGAAGGTGTGACGCTGCTCGGTCTCCTCGTATTCCTCGATGGCCACGAGATTGACCGGCCCCATTTCATCAATGCGCTTCTGCATCTCGCCGACCTGGGCGCTGATGGCGTCCCAGTCTGTGCCCGCGCCGCTCGCGGCCATTTCCTCGGGCGAAAGCGTCTGCACCTTGGCCTGACCTTCGTCGGCGTAGGTGATGGTGATGCACTCGCTGCGCACGTCATCAATGTTGACCTGATACTTCGACTGAATGCGCTCGCGCAGGTTCTGCACGCTCATGTTCTTCTGCGCGAGTTCCACGTCCACGCTTCCGCGCTGTTGCTGGAGGGAAGTGAGCCGCCCGCGCTGGCCGCGCAGGTTTTCCTCGCGCGTCGAGACATCGGCATCCACGCCGGACTTTTCCTCGACCAGCCCGGCGGTCCGGGTGTTCACGATTTCGCGGTCGTGCTGGAGGCGTTCAATCTGCTGGCGTGAATCGGCATTCTCCAATTCCGCCTGCTCCTTGCGTTTGATGCAGGAACTGATTTCGCCACGACGCTGGAGCGCAAGGGCGTTGAGTTCCTGAATGCGCTGCTCCAACGGCCCGCGCTGCTTGCCGAAAGAAGCGGCGAGTTGCTCATCCGTCGCGAGCAAGACTTTCGTATCAGTGAGCGCGGCGGTGGCGGTGTCGCGGTGCTGGCGGAGATCGTCGAGGCCGGTGCCGAGTTGCGTGACGAGTTCCTGCGCCGCCTGTTCGCGCTGTTCGCACTCGACGACTTGCGATGCGAGGGCGGCACGCTTTTCGTTTCCAGCCATTTCCTGCGCGGCAAGGCTTTGGATTTCGTAAACGACGGTGTCGATCTTCTGGTGCAGCACGCGCTGGGAATTTTGCAAAGCCTTGAACTCGCCCTCGTGCGTGGCGATGGCGACTTCCTGCGCGCGGAGTTCCGTCTGCGCCTGTTGGAGGCTGGCTTGCAATGTCGTCTGCTCGCTTTGCAACGCGCCCTTACCACGGCTGATCTCGTTGACCTGTTCCTGCAACGTCGCGAGCTGCGCCTGGAGTTCCTTGATTTGGTTCTTGCGACCAAGAATTGAGGACGGCGCCTTGCCGTTGTTGCTGCTGTTGACCGAGCCGCCGGTGTAGATGCCGTGACGGTTCAGTAACTCGCCGCCGCGCGTGACGTAATCAAACTCACCCTTTGTCTCGCGCCAGGCGCTGGTAGCGGCAGCGAGGTCATCCACGATGATCAAGCGACCGAGCAACGCACCGATCAACGGACGAATGGAATCGTCGGCTTCGATGACGGAGAGGGCGAGTGTGCCCTCGGCATCCTGCCGGGTGGGCGTGTTCGACGAAGGAGCGCTGCTCGCAAGTTCCGAGTCTCCACCCGGAGGGACGCCGGGGGCACCTCGCAGGCCGAGCGCTGCAATGCTGGCGCGGCCCTGCTTGTTGCTGGCGAGACCGGCGAGAATTTCCTGCGCGGACTCGGGCTGCTCGGTGAGGACGAGTTGCAAGTTGTGGCCGAGCGCGGATTCGACGGCGGCGATGTATTCGTCCGGCACGCGAATCTTGTCGGTGAGCGAGCCGAGCACGGACTTGGATTGCTTGAGCGCGGCCTGCGCGCCCGCGCCGAAGCCCTCGTGCGACTCCTGCAATTGTTCGAGCACATTGAGGCGCGATTTCTTCTCCGCCTGCTGGCGCACGACCGTGTCGAGTTCTTGGCCGATGCGATTCAGTTCAACCTGAATCTCCTTCAAGCGTGCCTGGCGTTCTTCAACCGTGCCGCGACTGGTGGCGACGTTCAGCTTCTCGGATTCAACATTGGCGGCGAACTCGTGCAGGCGCGTTTCGAGGCGCGAGCGTTCTTCTTCGAGCTGAATCTTCTCGGCAGAAAGTTTTTCGAGGCGCACGACGTTGCCTTCCTTGAGCAAGTCGAGCGCGTTGATTTCGTTGCGCACGCGGGTCAACTGCTGCGCGGCGGCAAAGGCGTCCGACTGCGCTTTGCGCATCGCATCCTGCTTGGCGATCAACTCCTGCTCGACAGCCCGCAAGGCGTCGTGCTTCTGCTGCAAGGTCTGACGATGCAACGCGAGCGCGACGGTCGCGGTGTTGAATTTCTCGGTGACGTGCGTGAGTTCGTCGCCCGCCATGCGGCTGCGCTCTTCGGCTTCCGTGATGTCGCTGAGGGCGCGCGTGTTCTGCTGTTCCAGTTCGCGCAGGCGCTCTTCGTTGAAATGAATGCGGCTGTCGTGCCGGTCGCACTCGCCCTTGAGTTCCATGCCCTTCTGCTGCGAGACGGCGATCTGCTCTTCGAATTCGGAAAGGCGCGAGCGCAAGAGCAGGATTTCATCTTCCGCGCGCAGCAAACTCTCGCTGCAAATTTCCATGTCCATCCGCAGGCGCGCGGCGGTCGTCTCGCGCTCGGTGATTTCCGCCGCCAACACGTCGAACTGATGACGCGCGAGCTGTGTTTCGAGATGGCGCAGTTCGTCGGCAATTTGTTTGTAGCGACGCGCCTTGCCGGCCTGGCGTTGGAGCGAACCGATCTGCCGCTTCACTTCGCGGATCAAATCTTGGATGCGCAGCAAATTCTGATCGGTGTATTCCAGTTTGCGCAGCGCCTCTTTTTTCTGCGACTTGTATTTGGTGATGCCCGCCGCTTCCTCGAAGACGAGGCGGCGGTCATCGGGCTTGCTGGAAAGAATTTGCGTGATGTTGCCCTGGGCCATGATGGAGTAGCTCGTCTTGCCCATGCCCGTGCCCATGAAGAACTGCTGGATGTCCTTCAGGCGGCACGGCGTCTTGTTGATGAAATACTCCGAACCGCCGTCGCGGAAAACGCGGCGCGTGACCGTGACTTCGTTGTAAGCCATCTCGACGCCGGCGGCGCGCATGTGCTCCTCGTCCACGCCGCCGATCGTCAGGGAGACCTCAGCCATGCCGATGGGCTTGCGGCCATCGGTGCCGTTGAAAATGACGTCGGCCATCTCGCCGCCGCGAAGAGCTTTGGCCGATTGCTCGCCCAGTACCCACCTAATAGCGTCCGAGACGTTGGACTTACCACACCCATTGGGGCCGACGATGGCGGCGACGCCGGGCTGGAAATTGAGCGAGGTCTTGTCGGCAAACGACTTGAAGCCGAACATCGTGAGGTTCTTGAGATACATGACAGTTCCTACAAATAGTGTTCTTGATTGCCGTGTAAAGCCGAAACCCACCACATATAGTGGGAAGTTATTCACAACGGCTACGTTCTAACTGGAGGAACCGATCAGCGAGCCGCCCTTTCAGACGGCATCAGGCCGAAATCCGCTCAAAAATCGTGAAAGAAATACCACTATCGAGCCTCAGAGGCGTGGCGAACGACTCTTTTAGGCTCGTTCACGAACCGTTTTTCTCACTTGCAAGGCCACAGACCCGTCGCCCTCGAATTAAACTTGGATCGCCGACAAATCCCAAGACGCCGCCGCCCCTCGGAGCTAGGCTCGCCGCCCAAACATGAATGACGGGCTGAACCAGCGATTGACCCAAAGCGTGCGCGCGACGGTTCTCGGTGTCGTCATCAATTCCCTGCTTGCCGCCGGCAAGATCACCGCTGGAGTCGTTGGACATTCGCAGGCGCTGATTGCCGACGGCATTGAGTCGCTGGCCGACATTCTCAGCTCACTCATCGTCTGGCGCGCGCTCGTGGTCGCGGCGGCCCCGGAAGACGATGATCATCCCTACGGCCACGGCAAGGCGGAAGCCATCGCCACAGGCATCGTTGCCATCCTGCTCGTGGTCGCCGCCGTGTGGATCGCGGCGGAGAGCATTCATCAAATTCTGATTCCTCACCAAGTGCCGGCTCCCTACACCCTGGTCGTTTTGATGCTGGTGATTGGGATCAAGGAACTGCTGTTTCGCCGCGTGCTGCGAACCGGGCAGGAAGTGGAAAGTTCCGTCGTGAAGGGCGACGCGTGGCATCATCGCAGCGACGCCATCACCTCGCTCGCCGCCGCCATCGGCATCGTCATCGCGCTGGCGGGCGGGCCGAGCTACGCGTGGGCTGATGACGGCGCGGCATTGCTGGCGTCCGTGATCATCGCTTGGAACGGCCTGCGCCTCGGGCGTCCGGCGATGGACGAGCTGATGGATGCGGCGGCCCCGGAGGATTTCCGCCGGCAAATTTCGGATCTCGCCGCCAGCGTTTCTGACGTGGACTGCGTGCAAAAATGCGTGGTGCGGCGTCATGGCTACTGGTTCTTCGTCGATCTGCATGTGCATGTAGATCCACAAATGAACGTGGTGCGATCCCATGCCGTGGCGCACGCCGTGAAGGAACGTCTGCGCGTCGAACTGCCACGCATCCGCGACGTGCTGGTCCACATCGAACCGAGTCGCGCTCATCCGGCCCCGACATAAGCCGGAAAATGCTTTGGAAAAAAGCATTGCCCGCGCCGGAGGCGAATTCTACAACTGCTTCAACCCAATTCCCAAAAGGATCACTTATGCACGACACCGTGGACGCGATCTTGAAACAAAAAGGCTCCCGCGTGTGGAGCGTGCCCGGCGAAGCCACCGTCTTCGAGGCGATTCAACTCATGGCCGCGCGCAATATCGGCGCGCTCGTCGTCCTGCACGGCACGCGGCTGGAAGGCATTTTCACCGAGCGCGATTACACCCGCAAAGTCGCGCTCTACGGCCGCTCCTCCAAGGACACCACCGTCAGCGACATCATCTCCCATGAAATCTGCGTGGCCGCGCCCGACAGCACCGTGGAAGAGTGCATGAGACTGATGACCACGAACCGGGTGCGCCATCTACCCGTGCTTAATGGCGATGTCCTCGTGGGCGTCGTCTCCATCGGCGACTTGGTGAACTGGATCATCCGCGTGCAAAGCATGGAGATCGATCAGTTGCACAACTACCTCTCGGGGCAGTATCCGGGGTGAAGATGAGGAGCGCGGACCGCCGAGTCCGCGC
>JAYVQC010000208.1:0-18180 GCA_043757045.1 Akkermansia sp.
CCGAATGGATCACCACCCAGTTTAACGAACAGTTCGGGGGGGCGGGCCAATACCTGGTGGACTTCTGGCACGTCAGCGAATACCTCGCGGCCGCCGCCCTGGTGATCCAGCCCCGGCAAGCTCAGGCGTGGCGGCGCCGCCAGCAAGGGCGGCTGTTGGAAAACAAGGTGAGCGCCGTGTTGCGCGCCCTGGCCCCGCATCTGGAACCGGAGGCGCAGGCGGAAGCCCCGGTGCGTGCGGCCCACCGCTATCTGAGCGCCCGGCGCGCGCAACTGGACTACGCGGGGGCGCGGGCCGCCGGCCTGCCGATTGGTTCGGGCGAGATCGAAAGCGGGCACCGGCATGTCATCCAGCAACGGCTCAAACTGGCCGGGGGCTGGTGGAAAGAAAACAACGCCGAAGCGATGCTGGGTTTGCGCGTGGCCCGCGCCAATCAACTTTGGAACTCCTACTGGACTCAACCCCAACACGCCTGCAACTGACCGCCACTTCTAATCACACCCTGCCCCCGGCGTCCCGCCGGGCGGGCGTGTGAATGCCTATTCGATTGATGCGGGTTGGTCGTTGACTCCGACCCGGCGGGACGCCGGGGGCACAAAAAAAGAACGGCTGGATTGCTCCAGTCGTTCTTCGTCAATTTTGTATTCGTAATTACGAGCGCGCCGCCGGCTTCTTCGCGGCCTCGTCCAGGATCGTGCTCAGGACGCTGTTCGGGACCTGCTCGAAGGAGAATGGTTCCATCGAGTAGCTGGCGCGGCCTTTCGACAGCGAGCGAATCGCCGTGGAGTAGCCGAACATTTCGGCGAGCGGCACGCGGGCGTTGACGGCCACCTGGCCGAACTTCGCGTCAATGTTTTCGATGGCGCCACGGCGGCGGCTGATGTCGCCCACGATGTCGCCCTGGTAGTCGCTGGGCGTGGTGGCTTCGACCTTCATGATCGGTTCGAGCAGGATCGGGCCGGCTTTCTTGAACGCGTCTTTCAACGCGAAGATGCCCGCCATCTTGAACGCGAGTTCGTTCGAGTCCACTTCGTGGAACGAGCCGTCCGTGACCTCCACCCGGATGTCAATGACCTGGTAGCCGGCATAGACGCCGCTCTTGATCGCTTCCTCGATGCCGCCAATGACGGCCGGGATGTATTCCTTCGGAATCGCACCGCCCACGACCTTGTTCAAAACCTCGACGCCCTTGCCCTTTTCGTTGGGCATGACGTTGACGCAGGCGTGGCCGTATTGACCGCGACCGCCGGACTGGCGGATGAATTTGCCTTCGCCTTCTGCGGCTTTCGTGATCGTTTCGCGATAGGCGATCTGCGGAGCGCCGGAGTTGGACTCAACTTTGAACTCGCGCTTGAGACGGTCGCAGATGATTTCCAAATGCAACTCGCCCATGCCCGCAATGATGAGCTGGCCGGTTTCCTCGTTGGTGAAGCAGCGGAACGTCGGGTCTTCTTCCGCGAGACGTTGCAGACCTTCCGACATCTTGTCGCGATCCTGCTTGGTCTTCGGTTCGACGGCCATGCTGATGACCGGCTCGGGGAAGGTCGGCGGTTCCAGCGCCACGTCGAAATCCTCGTCGCAGAGCGTGTCGCCGGTGGTGATGTTGCGCAGACCGACCAGCGCGGCAATGTCACCGGAGTAGGCCGCTTCCACGTCCTTGCGCTCGCTGCCTTGAATGATCATCAGGCGGCTGACGCGCTCGCGTTTGCGCGTGCGCGGGTTGTAAATATTGTCGCCCTTCTTGACCGAGCCGGAATAGACGCGGAAGAAGACGAGCTTGCCCGCGTAGGGGTCGGTCCAGAGCTTGAAGGCGAGCGAGCAGAACTTCGCGCGGTCATCCGACGCCACCGTGACTTTGGTCTCCGTGCCGGGTTCGTGACCTTCAGCCTGCGGGATGTCAATCGGGCTGGGGAGGTAATCAATGACGGCGTCCACGAGCACTTGCACGCCCTTCTTCTTGAACGCGGAACCGCAGAGCACGGGCACGAATTCAATCTTGCAGGTCAGGCGGCGGATGGCGGCCTTGAGCGAGATGACGTCAATGGGTTTTTCCTCCAAGACCATCTCGGCAATGATGTCGTCCTTGTTGGACACTGCATCAATGAGTTCGGCGAGCGCGGCCTCGGCGCGTTCCTTGTGCTCGGCGGGAATGTCGGCGACTTCGTAGTTCAGACCTTCGTTCTGCACATCGCCCGGACCCCACAGGATGGCCTTCTGGCTCACGACATCAATGACGCCGAGGAACTGATCCTCCGCGCCAATGTTCAGGAAAATGGGGAAGGCATACGCGTTGAGCTTCTTGCGCATGTCGTTCAGCGCGTTGTCAAAGTTTGCGCCGGTGCGGTCCATCTTGTTGATGAACGCGATGCGCGGAACTTTGTACTTCGTCGCCTGACGCCAGACGGTTTCGGACTGCGGCTGCACGCCGGCCACGCCGCAGAACACGGCGACCGCGCCGTCGAGCACGCGCATCGAACGCTCCACTTCCGCCGTGAAGTCCACGTGGCCGGGAGTATCGATGATGTTGATGCGGTGCGGCATGTTGAGGTAAGACTTGTTCAACTGGTCCTCGCCCGGCTTGGTCGCCTTCTGGGTCCAGTAGCAGGTCACAGCGGCGGACGTGATGGTGATGCCGCGCTCCTTTTCCTGCTCCATCCAGTCGGTCACGGTGTTGCCGTCATCCACGTCGCCGATTTTGTGAATCAGTCCGGTGTAAAAGAGGATGCGCTCGGTCGTCGTCGTCTTGCCGGCATCAATGTGCGCGGCGATGCCGATATTGCGAGTGCGCTCCAGCGTGTACTGCCGGAGGGGTGAATTGATCGGGTTGCCGGTTTCGATGACTGCTTCTGCCATAAATTTAGATAATAAAAGCGCCCCGATGGCTTACGCTCTCGGGGCGCAGGGTTAAACTTTCGTGCTACCAGCGGAAATGCGCGAACGCCTTGTTGGCCTGCGCCATCTTATGCACTTCATCGCGCTTGCGGATGGCGTTGCCCTGGCCCTGGTAGGCTTCCATGATTTCGGAGGCGAGCGCCTGCTTCATGGGCGTGCCCTTGCGGGCATCGGCAAAATCCACAATCCAGCGGACGGCCAGCGCGAGCTGACGGTCGGTGGGAATTTCCAGCGGCACCTGATACGTGGCACCGCCGACGCGGCGTGCCTTCGTTTCAATGCGCGGCTTGGCGTTGTCCACGGCGCGCTGGAGGATTTCCAGCGGACTGGTCTGCGGATTCTTTTCCGCAATGGTGTCGAACGCACCATAGACGATGCGCTGCGCGATGCTCTTGTTGCCGCCCTGCATGATGGTGTTCACGACGCGAGTAACGAGCGCGCTGTGGTACTTGGCATCTTCGATCAGGGGGCGTTTGGTGGCTTGACGACGGCGAGACATGGTTTCTTAAAAAGTTAAAGGGTTGAATCGCAGATGGGATTACGCGGCCTTCTTGGCTTCCTTCGGGCGCTTCACGCCGTACTTCGAGCGGCTGACGCGGCGCTTCTCGACGCCAGCGGCGTCGAGCGTGCCACGGACGATGTGGTAACGAACGCCCGGCAAATCCTTCACCTTGCCGCCGCGCACGAGCACGATGGAGTGTTCCTGCAAATTGTGCCCTTCGTCCGGGATGTAGGCGATGATCTCGTGGCCGTTCGTGAGCCGGATCTTCGCCACTTTGCGCATCGCGGAGTTAGGCTTCTTGGGCGTGCGCGTCATGACTTGGAGGCAGACGCCACGACGAAACGGCGCGTTTTCCAACGCGGGCGACTTCGACTTGTAGCGAACTTTCGTACGCCCTTTCCGAACGAGTTGATTGATTGTCGGCATTGCTAAAAATCAGTGATTAAAAAATCCCGCCGCCCGGTAGGCCGGGAAACGGAGCCGGGATATTTAGCAGAGGGCATTTCCCTTGCAACAGGTATTTGAGATTTTTTGGGCCGGGAACGCCCTTCACATCTCTCGCCCCATCGCCTGCACGATAAATTTCCGCATCTGTTCAATTTCTTCCTCAATGATGGTGTGCGGCTTGTCGAACTCATGCCACTCCAGCGCGAGTCCGCCGGCGCGGAGTTCATCCATCTGCTCTTTCACCTTGTGACACGGGATGAGCGGGTCTTGCCGTCCGTGGGTGATGAAGATTTTTTGCTCCTTCGCCACGGGCGAGTTTTCGCGGAGAACAATTTGCGGATCGAGCACGTAACCGCTCAGGCCGATCAGTCCCGCGAAACGGTGTGGATAGCGCAGGCCGGCTTCGAGCGTCATCAGGCAGCCCTGCGAGAAACCCGAAAGAATTGTCTGCTCGGTGGGAAAGCCGGCGGCACGTTGCGCGTCGAACAGCGGGTGCAGCAGGCCGATGCTCCGCCGCACGCCGGTGGCCGCGTCGCCGGCGTAATCGTACCAAGAAAAGCCGCCGTAATATTCGTCCGGCGCGTTCACGAGCAGATAGTTTAGCCACGGAAATTTCAGCGCCTCCGGCATCCAGGTGTAACCCGCCATGCTGTCACCCAGACCGTGCAGCACGATCATCAAGTTCTTTGAGTCAGCCTCTTGGGCCGGAATCAATTTCGTTTCAAGCATTCCGCCACGATGCGGCAGGCATGGAAACGCGGGCAAAGAAAATCAGCACGGCGGCGGGACCGCGCCCGCTCCGCCGCGTCCAAGGCGACCGCGCTCTAACTTTGGAAAGGCCGCGCGTGAATTCCATCGTTGAGCCGATTGACATTCCACTTCGTTCCCGCAACCTCGCGCGCAACATTAACCACGGAGAAACTTATGGCCACGATGCACGAGATTGATTTCAAAATTTATGGCGACGACATGCAGTTCGTGGAAATCGAACTGGACCCGATGGAGGCCGCCGTGGCCGAGGCGGGCGGCATGATGTTCATGGAGGACGGCATCCAGATGGAGACGATCTTCGGCGACGGCTCGAATCAGAACAGCGGCTTCCTCGGCACCTTGCTCGGCGCGGGCAAGCGGCTCATCACCGGCGAGTCGCTCTTCATGACGGTGTTTCAGAATCGCGGCTCAGGGAAAAAGAAGGTCGCGTTCGGCGCGCCGTATCCCGGCAAGATCATTGCGGTGCATCTCACGGATGTCGGCGGCGAATTGCTGGCGCAGAAAGACTCGTTCCTCTGCGCGGCGAAGGGCGTGGCGCTCGGCATCGCGTTCACAAAGCGTTTCGGCGCGGGGCTTTTCGGCGGCGAAGGTTTCATCCTCCAGCGTCTGCAAGGCGATGGACTGGCTTTCATCCACGCGGGCGGCACGTTGTATGAGCGCACGCTCGCGCCCGGCGAAACGCTGCGTGTGGACACGGGCTGCATCGTGGCCTTCCAGCCCAGCGTGGATTACGACATCCAGATGGTGGGCGGGATCAAGAGCGCGCTCTTCGGCGGCGAAGGTTTGTTCTTCGCCACGTTGCGCGGGCCGGGAAAAATCTGGCTGCAATCATTGCCGCTCAGCCGGCTCGCCGGGCGCATCGTCGCGGCCGCGCCGAAGACCGGGCGCGGCGGACGCGAGGAGGGTTCCGTGCTTGGCGGACTTGGGCGAATGCTGGACGGGGACAATTCGTAGGGTGAAGGACGAAGGACGAATTTCTAATGACGAAGCCTTGTCCACTTCGTCATTCGCGCTCGGTCAGCGCGCGGGCGCATGCTCTTTCAACGGAGCAAAGTTTCCGTTCTCGCAGCACGCGACGAAGCTTTCCGTCACCGACTTCAAATCTTCCCAGCGCGCGCGGATGGTCTTCGCCTCCTTCGCGCTGATCTGATTGTCCGCCGCCGCCGTGGCGATAACCGCGAGCAAGTCGGCGAACTCCTGCACAATCTGGTTCGTGGCCGGGATAAGGTAGTCAGGATGCGCTTGATGCACCTTGGGATTGCGGATGAAAAATCCGCCGCCCTGCTGGCAGAGCCACTGGAGCAGCCGCTCGTCCTGCGTGGCGCGGTAGAGCGCGGCGATGCGTTCGAGGGGGTTGCCGGTGGGCGGGCCATCGGTCACGGGCGGCTCGGCCCATTTATAAACCAGCGAGAGGGACAAATCCAAATCGGCGGCGATCTGCTTGGGGCTGGTCTTGTCGAAAATTTCGCGCAGGACTTCGTGCGATTGCATGGCGGCGATTTCAACAGGACGGCGCGCGGACTCAATTAGAAAAGTCTGTTTATTGAACCGCAGAAAAACGTGGATAAGCGCAGATGAAAGCGAACCATTGGTCTGCGACCGTGCATTCAACCCATTCAGTTCGCTGCCGCTTCTCCAGCCTGCTTGATTTAAGCTGCGTTAATCCGCGCTGATCTGCGGTTAAAAACTGTCCTGCCTCACGGCTCGATCACACGGTAGAAGCGCAGCGGACTTTGCAGCGCGTTGGTGTCGGTGAAGGTGGTGGTCTCGATCTGGCGGGTGAAGTTCAACAGCGGCGTCCAGTTCGACAAATCAGCGCTCGCTTCGAGGACGTAGGCACGGCCAAACACGCCGGGCAAGGCAAACGTGAAGCCCACGCCGGGCTGCCAGCGCGGCGGCACGGGTTCCGTGAGGAAACGCCCGGACTGGAGCACGGTGCCGCGATTGCCAATCGTCACGAGTTGGCCGTTGAGGAAAGCCACGCGGTGGAAGTTCTCAAACGTGCGCGCGGCGCGCGGCGTCCAGGTGAGCAAATCCGTGGAGGTGAAAATGCCGCCGCGGTTACCAACCACGATCCACAGGCCGTTGACGAAGGTCGCACCGCGTAGGTTCTGGCTGCCGGCGTAGCTGAGGTTGTGGAACGTGGTCAGACCGTCGGTGCGGAAGATGTAGCCATCGTTGGCGGTGATGACGAACATTCCGTTCGCGAAAGTAATGCCGCGTAAATTTTTTCCCGGATACAGAGTGACCTGCGCCCAGTTCACGCCGTTCGTGGAGTAGAAAAGCGAACCGTTTTTGTTGCCCGCGCCGTCGCCCGCGATCAGGAAAACTCCGTTGCCAAACGCCACGTCGTTCAAGTCGTACGGCACATCGTAGGGCTGCGGGAACGGCGTGGAATAAACCGTCTGCGCCGTCCAGTCTGTGCCGTTTGTGGAAGTCACGACACTGCCTTGCGTCCCGACGGCGACCCAGCGGCCTTGCGCGTAGGTCGCGCCCTTGAGCGAATTGGTGCTGCCGCTCGCGCGCAGCGTCCACGCCACCGCATCGGGCGAGGTGAGGATGATTCCCGGCTCGCCGACCGCGACCCAAAGCCCGCCACCGAACGCCACGCCGTGCAGGTCGTTCGTCACCGGAGAATTTTGCAGCGCGTGGTTCACGCCGTTGGTCGTGGTGAGGATGCTGCCGCCTTTGCCCACGATGACGATCAAGCCATTGGCCACATCCATGCCGTCGAGGTCGCGCGTGGTGCCGAGGTTTTCCTGCCGCCACGAAATGCCGTTCGTGGACGTGATGATCGATCCGTTCTCGCCCACGGCGACGAAGCGGCCGTCGGCGAAATCAATTCCTTCCAGCCGGTCAAACGTGCCGCCGGATTGCGGCGTCCAGGTGACGGTGTCGGTGGAAGTGAGAATGGTCCCGCGCGAGCCAACGGCGACAAATTTCCCCGCGCCATACGTCACGCTGAGCAAGCGCCGCGTGGTCACGGGCAGGCGCGACTGCCAGAAGGTGCCGTTCGCCGAGACGTGGATGGTGCCGTCATCGCCGACCGCGACGAAGGAGCCGTTCGCGTAGGTCACGCTCTCGACCGTGCGCGTGGGCGAGAGGACCGTGGACCAGTTGGTGCCGTCGGTGGAGGCGCGGATGATGTTGTAACCGACGGAAACAAACAGGCCGTTGCCATACGTGACGCCCAGGTTGGCGTAGAACGAGCCGAGACCGACGCGGCCCCAGTTGATCCCATCGGTGGAAATGAGAGCCACGCTCGCGCCGGCCGGTGCGGAGCCGAGGGCGAGGAAGCGTCCGTTGGCGAACACGATGTCGTTCAAAAAAGTGTTGGCGGAGGCGAAGCGGTAGGCCCAGTTCGTGCCATCAGCGGAGGAGAGAATGGTGCCACCCTCGCCGACGGCGACAAAAACGCCCGCACCGTGGGCCACGCCGTAAAGCGGCAAATCCACGCGGCGGTTTTGCAAACTCCAGTTCGATCCGTCCGCCGAGGTGACGATGGTGCCGTGTTCGCCGACGGCCACTCGCAGGCCCGGCCCGTGCGCGACATCGTAGAGCGACTGCGATTGCGGGAGCGGATGACGTTGCGTCCAGCGGTCGAGCGGCCCGGCCGGTGTGACGATGAGCGTGACGGGCGCGCTGGTGATCGAGCCGAGGTAGTTGCTGGCGATGAAAGTGTATTGGCCCGCGTCCGCCGTGGACACGTCGAGCAGCGTGAAGCCGCCGGCGGAGATTCCGCAACAGTCTTGGAAAGTGTAGGGCAGGGCGACATTGGTGCCGTTGAGTTGGAGATAATGATCGGGCACCGGTCCGCCCCGCGCGAAAGCCCGGAAGCGCACGGTGGTGCCTGCGACGACTTGCTGATCAGCGGGCAAGCCGAGCCAAGCCGGCGACTGCTCGCCCACTTCGATCGCGCGCACAGAACTGGTCGTCGCGCCCGCGAGATTGGTGGCGGTGAAGGAGTAGAAGCCCGCCTGGCTGGCCGTCAGTCCGAAGAGCGAGAGCAACTGGTTGGTCTGCCCCGGCAGGTTCACGCCGTTGAACCGCCACTGGATGTAAGACGGGCTGCCGGAGTGCGAAGCGTAGAGCGTCAGATCCTCGCCCACGAGGGACGCCGTCGAGCCGAAATACACGACGGGCGCGGCGTTGGCGGGCGGGGCGAGATAGACGGAGAACGCGACGGGCGCGCTGGTGTAACTGTTGAAAGCATCCTTGACCACGAGCGAGTAGTCGCCGGCGTGGCCGGCCTCGAGCGGGTAAAGATAAAGGCAGCCGTTCGTCTCGTCCGGCAGCGGCGTGCCGTTGAACCGCCACTGATACTGATACGGCGGCGTGAGCGCGCCCGTGAATCCTGCGCACAGGTAGGAGTAATTCCCAATCGGGAACGGCGGAGCACCATAGACAAAATAAACGCGCACCGCCGCCGGCTCCGTCACGGCGATCCGCACGACCACGCTCGTGGCCATGCCGAGATAATTGCTCGCGACCACGGAGTATTCGCCCGCGTTCGCCGCCTGCGCGTTGGTGATGGTCAGGCATAGATTCGTCTGGCCCGCCAAGTCCATGCCGTTGAAGCGCCATTGCCGCGTGGGCGCGGGCGCTCCCGACGCGAACGAGCAAAGCGTGAAGGAATTTCCCGTCACCACCGGGGCCGGGCCGGAGGAAAGATACGCGCTCACGATCGGTGCGGCATGCACGACGCTGAGTTGCGCGACCTGGCTCGTGGCGCGGCCCACGCTGTTGGTGGCCACCGCGTAGTAGTTGCCGCTCTGGTTGGTCTGCACGTTGTGGAGCTGAAGGCACGGGCCGAATTGCAGGAGCGGCGTGTTGTTGAAATACCATTGTAAGCCCGGCGCGGGCTCGCCCGTGACCGTCGCGCAAAACGTCTGGAGGTTGTCCGCGAGCACCGGTCCCACGGGGCCGAACGGCGAGATGCTCACGGTGGGGGGGAGGTAGCTCACCACGAGCGCCAGTGGCGCGCTGGTGAACACACCCGCGATGTTGCTCAACACCAGCCGGTAGAGGCCGGCCTCGTTCGAGGAAAGATTCGAGTAAGAAATGCACGCGGCGCTCGAACTGTTGGTGCCATGGCGCTGCCATTGCACTGTGGGATACGGCGCGCCCAGGATGTTCGCGCACAGCGTGACGCTGGAACCGGCGGCCGCAGGAGAACTTCCGCTGGCAAAATACAGGAAGCCGGTGGGCGCAATGTAATTCACCGCCAGCGCGTACGGCGGGCTGATGGCCGTGCCCACGCCGTTGCTGACGAAGAACCGGTAAGTGCCCGACTGGTTTGTCGCCACGTTGTAGAGCGTGAGACAGTTGCCCGTCTGGCCCGGCAGGTTCATGCCGTTGAACTGCCATTGCCCATCGGGCACGGGAGCACCAGTCCGCGAGGAACACAGCACCACGGTGTCTCCGAAGGCCGCCTGTCCGCCGCTGACGTTCGCCGTGATGCTCCCCGCCGTCGGTGCAGTGTAGGCGACCACGAGATGGATCGGCGCGGTGGTGAAAGCGCCGGAAGCGTTGCTGGCTACCAGCCGGTACGGCCCCATGTGGTTCGAACTCACCGGCCCGGCCGTGTAACAACTGCTGATCGCGCCGGGCAGGTTCGTCCCGTGGAACTGCCATTGCAACGCGACGGGCGGCGTCGCACTCAGGTTGGCGCAGAATCGGACCGACGAGCCGGCCGGAGCGGGATTGGACCCGCTGTCCCGGAAGATGGAACCGCTGGGCGGCATCAGGAACACCGTCAGGTTCACCGGCGTGCTTGTGAGGCTGCCGAAGAGGTTGGTCGCCACCAGACGATACGTACCGGACTGGTTTGTGACGAGGTTGTTCAAAGTGAGCAAGGTGTTGGTCTGGCCCGGCAGGTTCGTGCCGTTGAACTGCCATTGATATGCCGCCGTCGGAATGGCGGAGATGAGAGCGAGGTCCTCGTAGATCGCTCCCGCGGCCAGAGAGAAGGTGGAACCGGCATTCAACGTGTCGCCCGACGGTGCAATGGCCCTCACGCCCACGAAGGCGACGGAGCTGGTGACGCTGCCGAAGCTGTTGCCCGCCACCAAATGATAAAAGCCCCGGGCTTCGAGGGTGACGTTGGTCAACTGGAGCGTCGCATTGGTCGCGCCCGGCACTACGAAGAACGGCGGGTCGGCGGGCGCGTTTGTGTTCTGCACGATCCATTGAAAAGCCAGCGGCCCGGCTCCGCAGACCTGTGCCTGCAAGGTGAAGTTCTGCCCGTAGTTCACCCAGCCGCCGACGGGCTGCTGGAAAATCACCGGCGGTCCCGAACTCGCGTAGGTCAGGAGCAGTTGCACCGTGGGCGTGTTCGAGGAGCCGCCCGAGGAGCCGCCGAAGAGATACTCGCTGTTGCCGGCGATGCCATCGAGCGTCGTGAGCGCACCGCCCAGCGCCAAGGAGCCGCCCGCCGCCGCCTGGACGTTCGCGAGAAACGCCGCGTTGAGCGGAATGGTCACGTATAAATTCACCTCCGCGCTGCCGAAACTGCGACTGCCGTAGCTCGCGCCCTCGCCCAGGTCCGCCCACACATTCGTCAGGCCGAAGCCACCGAGCCGCAGCGCGCCGACCGGCGTGCTGACGTGCCGCAACTCGAAGGTCTCGCTGCTCTCCGGCGAGACGATGGCGGCGGTGTAAATCCGCAGCGACGCCGCCACCACCTGCTGCGTCGAGGCCGGGATGGAAAACGCGAACCAATTCCGCACCGGCGAGACCGAAGAAGGCGCCTCGCCGCACAGGTAATTGAGATTGCCCGGATCGTGCAGGCCGCTGGCGTCATACCAGCCTTGGTCGAGCGCATTGATGGCAAGTGGCGCGCAGTCCGCCGCGCGCACAGGGTGTGCGAAAAACATCCCCAAAGTGACCAAGAGGAAAACGAGCGGACAGACGCGATGGATTTTCATCGATGGCGGGGTGGAACGTAAGCCGATCCATCCCGGAAAGGCGAGCGTCAAATCGGGCGCACGGCCCGGCTTTTACCGACGCAGAAATTTCGCCACCGCTTCCGTCCGCGTCCGCACCTGCAGCTTCTCGTAGATGCGCCGGATGTAGGTGTGGACGGTCTCGTAGCTGATGCCCAGCTTCTCGGCGATTTCCTTGTAGAGAAAGCCCTGGCTTAAGCAGTCGAGCACCTCGCGTTCGCGCGGCGACAAATCCTCGGTCGCAGCGGCGGCGGCGGATTTTTCGCGCTGAAAGGATTGCACGACCTTGCGCGCGATGTGCGCGGTCATGGGTGAACCGCCGCGATGGACTTCGCGAATGGACTCCAACAGTTCCGCGCTCGACGTGCGCTTGAGCAGATAGCCGGACGCGCCCGCCGCCAGCGCGTTGAAAATATTTTCCGTGTCCTCGTACACGGTGAGCATGATGACCTGAATCTTCGGCGCGATTTCCTTGAGCTTGCGCGCACACTCCACGCCGTTCATGCCGGGCAGGTTGATGTCCTGGAGCACCACCTCGGGCGCGTCCTTCGGCAAACCTTCGAGCGCGGCTTCCGCGCTGCCGTAGGTGCTGATGCACTTGAAGCCCTCGGCGCGATTGAGCACGCGCGAGAGCGTGTTCCGCAACGGCTCCTGATCTTCAACGATGGAAACGGTGATGGGCATGGGGTTAATGACGAATGTCGAAGGACGAATGACGAAAGAGGCGGTGGACTCGTCGGGGCGGGACCGGCGTGATTAGAAATTGCATTTTATTCCTTGGTGCGCAGCGCGTGACGAAGTCATTCGTCATTCATCATTCGTCATTTCTTCTCCGGCATCGTGGACTTCGGCAGGGGCACGGTCAACCGCACGCGTGCGCCATTCTCCGCGCCGCGCCCGATCTCAAATTTCCCACCCACGTCCTCCATCCGCTTGCGCATGTTCTTCAAGCCGTTGCGCACGCTCGGCGCGTCCGGGTCGGCGAGGCCGCGTCCGTTGTCCTCGATCTCCACCACGAACGCGCCGCCCTCGACGCGCACGCGCACCCACGCGGCGGTCGCCTGGGCGTGACGCACCACGTTGGTCACGGCTTCTTTCGACGCGAGGAAAACATTGTGCCGCACCTCGGGCGTGATGACGGCGGGTGGCAAATTTTCCTGCACCTCCAGCCGGTAGCGCAGCCCCGCCACGGCGAGAAAATCCTGCGCGTGTTTGCAGATGTAATTGACCAGCCCTTCCAGCGTGTCGTTCGCGGGGTTCACGGTCCACACGATCTCGTCGAGCGCGCGCGTGGTCTCGCGGGCGCACTGGGAAATCTGCCGCGCGTGCTCCTCGATCTCGTGCGGCAAATCCTTGTCCGTCTCGACCAGTTCGCCGAGCAGCGCGACCTGGGTGAGACTCGCGCCGACTTGATCATGAATGTCGCGGGCGATGCGCGCGCGTTCCTTTTCCAAGGCTTCCTTCTGGCGCAAGACCGCGAGTTGCCGCTGAAGTTTTTGCGTGGAAAAATAGTGAACCACGGCGGCGATCAACCCGAGCAACGCCAGCGCGGCCAGAGTGAGAAACCACCAGGTGCTCCAGAAGGGCGGACGCACGAACACCGGCAGCGCCGCGCCCACGTTGTTCCACACGCCGTCCTCGTTCGCCGCCGCCACGCGAAAGGTGTAGTGGCCGGGATGCAGCTTGCGATACGTGGCCTTGCGGTCGCGCCCGTCGTCTAACGACCAGTCCTTGTCGAAGCCCACGAGCTGATAACGAAACCGCGCGCGCTCTGCCGCGCCGAGATTCAGGCTGGCGTAGCGCAGTTCCAAACGCTCGTCGCGCGGCAGCAGGACCAGCGTGTTCGTTCCTTCGACGAGTTCCAATTTCCGCAGCGCGTCATCCACGGTGATGGACTCGATGGTCACGGGCGGCGGGTTGGTGTTCGAGCGGACGAGCGCGGGATTCGCCGCGACCACGCCCTTCGTGGTGGCGAACCACAGCGTGCCGTCCGGCGTGCGGGCGACGGCGGGCTGCGAACGATACGGCCGCCCGCGCGTGGGCAATCCGTCGTTCTGATCAAACGCGCGGCAGGCGATGAAACTTTGCCGCTGCTCCGCAAAATCCAGCAGCGACTTTTTCGGCACGCGCAAAATGCCCGCGTTGGAACTCATCCACAAATGGCCCTCGTCGTCCTCGATGAGACAGCCCAGTTCATCGCTGGCGAGGCCGTCGCGTGCGTTGAAGCGCGTCCAGTGTCCGTTACGCCAGCAGCCCAGACCGTTCGCTGCTGTGGCGACCCACAACACGCCGTCGCCGTCCACCAGTAGCGCGGTGATTTCATCGCTGGGCAAACCATCCGTCTGGCGCATGGCGGTGAAATTTTTTCCGTCCCAGCGATTGATCCCGGAACGCAGGGTGCCAATCCACAAATTGCCCACCGCATCGTCGGCCAGCGCGGTGATGCCATTGCCCGTCAATCCCTCGCGCGTGGTGAAGCGCCGCCACTCGTTGCTGTGCAGCGACACGAGTCCTCCGCCCGTGCCGAACCATAGCCGGTCCGCGCGATCCTCGTGGATGGCCTGGACGCGGTGCTGCAAGTTCGCGCCGCTCGCCACGCGCTCCAGCCCGCCGTTTGGCGACAGGCGCCAGAGGTCGGGCCGCGAATCATCCTCCGAAGTGCGGACGGCGAACCACGCCGCCCCGTCGCGCGCGGTTTGCACGGCGGTGATCTCCACGCCAGGGATCACCACACGGTTGGTCAAACTTTCGCGCCACGCGAACAGTCCGTATCGGGTCGTGCCAATCAGCAAGGTGCCGTTCGTGTCGCTGGCCAACGATTCCACGGACCAGGTTGAGAGCTGATCCGCCACACGAAAAGTTTGCTGCCGGACGCGGCTCAAACCGCCACCGTCCGTTCCCACCCACAGCGTGCCGTCCCGATCCACCAGCAGCGAACGGACCTGCGGATTCGGCAGCACCCCGCCGCGCGCCAGACTGGACAACGCACTGACCTCGCCGTTTGTGGAAACAAAAAAAACGCCCTCGCGCAACGTGCCAACGATCAGCTGTCCGTCCTGGTCTTCGCACGCGACCGGCGACTCGTAATTCCACGGCACCGGCTCCACCAGTACGCGCTCCGTTGTTCCCTGCACGCGCGTCACCGCCAGGTTCCGCCGCAGCCCGACGCGCCAATGTCCGCCGCGCGGACTGGCCGTGAGCGAAAGCAACTGGCTCAACGCGCGCGGCTCGCCGACCAGCGGCAGGTTGGTGCCCGTGAAATTTCCGCGCGGATCAATTTCCAACTGCCGCTGCAACATTCCCGCCCGCACTGCGCCATCCGTCTCGCAGATGAGCGACCGCGCGCCGCCGCCCCGTCCGCCCGGTGGCGCGGGAAACGATTGAAACGCGCCGTCCGCCACGCGCCATACATCGCCGTTCACCCTGAGCAGCCAGACCGCGCCCGTTTGATCTTCGCACGCCGCCTGCAAGCGCCGGTCGCGCGCCCCGCCGGCCAGCGGCGTCGGCGCGTTGATTTTTCCGTCCTGCAAAAACACCACGCCGGCGTTCTCCAGACCGATCCACAGGCGGCGCTGGCTGTCTTCGAACAGGCAGACGATGCGGTTCTCCGGCAGGCCCGGCAGGTTGCCGGTGTTGAAAATTTTGAAGCTCACGCCGTCGAAGCGCACCAACCCGTTCAAGGTGCCGAGCCACAAGTAGCCGTCACGCGACTGCACCATCGCGAGGATGGAATTGTTCGGCAGCCCCTCATCCGTGGTCCACGAACGCACGGCGTAGGTGCGGTTGGAGAGCGCGCCGCTCGTCGGCGCGGCGGCCCAGACCACCGGCTGAAGTGCGGGCCACCACAGCCCGGCAAGCGCGAGAAGCCAGCGGAGTTTTGCCACGCTGGAATTTTTCGCGCCCACGCGCGCGGTGTAAAGGAGGGAGTTGCGGAGGCGCGCGGAGATTTCTGTCCGCAGTAAGCTGGAAAATTCACCGGTGTTCCTGCCGGAGCCAGCCTGTCCTCGCACCGATGGCGGAGTAAAATTTTCTGAATCATGCACGGCGGCCGCCCGTCAATTTTGACGTTCCACGCACGAAAATTTATGGGCCACCACGCACCACGTCTGGAGGACGCGTTTCAAACGCGTCGCGACTTTCTTTGCAAATGCGGTATCGGTCTCGGCGCGCTGAGTTTGTCGGCGCTGATGCAGAACGCTTACGCGGGCGAATCACCATCCGCCGCCGTGGACCTCGGCACGCCCCTCGCGCCTCGCGCGCCGCACTTCGCGCCGAAGGCCAAGCGGGTCATTCACATCTTCGCGCAGGGTGGGCCGTCGCATGTGGATACGTTTGATCCGAAGCCGAACCTCACCAAGCACGATGGCAAGGTGATCAAAGACATTTGGAAGGAAGCGCCGTTCAGCGGCACGGTCTTCGGCTCGCCGTTCAAGTTTCAGAAGCACGGCCAGAGCGGCATCGAGGTGAGCGACATTTTTCCGCACGTCGCGAAGCATGTGGATGAGATGACGGTGATTCGCTCGGCCTACACGACCACGCCGAGCCACGAGCACTCGATGATGCTCATCAACACGGGCAGCGACCGGCTCATCCGCCCGAGCTTGGGCGCGTGGGCTACTTATGGGCTGGGCACGGAAAATCAGAATCTGCCGGCGTTCGTGTGCATGTCGCCGGGGCGGCCCTTGCAGGGTGAACAGAACTGGCAGAGCGCGTTTCTGCCCGGTGTCTTTCAGGGCACCTACGTTGACTCGAACAAGAAGCAGGTCGAGCAACTCATCCAATACATCAAGAGCACGAACACCTCGCTCGCGGAACAGCGGCGGCAGTTGAACCTGCTCGCGCAGTTGAACGCCGAGCACGCGGCGAAGCGCGAGAAGGAGGCGCAGTTGGAAGCGCGCATCCAGTCCTTCGAGATTGCCTATCGCATGCAGATGGAGGCGACCGATGCCTTCGACATCAGCCGCGAGCCGGCGACTGTGCGCGCGATGTACGGCGAGGGCACGCAGGCGCGGCAGATTCTCATTGCGCGGCGGCTCGTGGAGCGCGGCGTGCGTTTCGTGCAGGTCTGGCAGAACTCGTGGGACCACCACAGCCAGATCGAGAGCGGGATGAAAAGCTCGGCCAAGGAAGTGGACCAAGCCATTGGCGCGCTGCTCACGGATTTGAAAGAGCGCGGGATGCTCGAAGACACGCTGGTCATCTGGGGCGGTGAATTCGGACGCACGCCCACGGTGGACGCCAACCAGAACGTCGATCAATCGAAGGGCAAGGGCCGCGATCACCACAACAAGGCGTTCTCAATCTGGATGGCGGGCGGCGGCGTGAAGAAGGGTTTCGTCTATGGCGAGTCGGACGAGTGGGGCTACGGCGTGGTGCGCGACAAGATGGACGTGCCGGACTTCCACGCCACCGTGCTGCACCTGCTCGGCTTCAATCACGAGAAGCTCACGTTCCGCTACGCCGGTCGTGATTTCCGTCTCACCGACGTGAGCGGGGAAGTGGCGAAGGACATCATTGCGTAAGTGATAACGAAAACCCTATTCACTTCCGGCACTCGTGTTTCTCCAGCCCCAACGGGGCGCCATTCGACAGCCCAAGGCAAAGCCCTGGGTTATCCGTCTTCAAACCTGTTCAGCCCTGAAAGGGCGACACGATGTTTCGCCCTTTCAGGGCTGATATACTCCGACGCCATCAAACCCAGGGCTTTGCCATGGGCTGTCGGATGCCGCGCTTTCAGCGCTGGGATATTACTCATCACGATTTTGTTCCTGGCCTTCGTATCTCGCGCCGCTGACACCAACTTGGCCGGCCTGGAGTTCTTCGAAGCGAAGATTCGGCCCGTGCTCGCGGAGAGTTGTTATTCCTGCCACAGCGCGATGTCCGAGAAGCTCAAGGGCGGACTAAAACTCGACACGCGCGAGGCGGTGCTCAAGGGCGGCGATACCGGTCCCGCGCTTGTGCCCGGCAAGCCCGACCAGAGCCTGCTCATCAAGGCCATCCGCTACACCGACCCGAATCTCGAGATGCCGCCGAAGAACAAGAAGCTCTCGGCGGAGCAGATCGCGGACTTCGAGAAATGGGTGGCGATGGGTGCGCCGGACCCGCGCACGAACAGCGTGGCGACGAATCAATTCACCATCGACTGGACGAAGGCGCGCGAGCATTGGGCTTTCAAGCCGGTTCAGTCGCCGCCTATTCCGAAAGTGAACGATACGAAGCGGATGAAGACGCCGGTTGATGCGTTCGTGCTTGCGAAGCTGGAGCGTGCCTCCGTAGCCACGCCTCGTGAGAGTGCGGACAATCCATTGAAGAACGATCCGCCGCGCTCTCACGAGACGCGGCTACAGCCCTCACCACCCGCCTCCCGACGCACGCTCATCCGCCGCGCGAGCTACGATCTGATTGGCCTGCCTCCGCCGGTGGAGGAGGTCGAAGCGTTCGAGCGCGACCCGTCGCCGGATGCTTTTGCCAAAGTCGTGGATCGCCTGCTCGCCTCGCCGCATTACGGCGAGCGCTGGGGTCGCTACTGGCTCGACGTGGCGCGCTACTCAGACACCAAGGGCTACGTCGGCGGCAATGAGGAGCCGCGTTATCCGTTCGCCTACACTTTTCGCGACTGGGTGG
>JAYVQC010000209.1:0-4598 GCA_043757045.1 Akkermansia sp.
CGCTGAAGCGACCGCACTCCAAAAGCTGGCGCGCCGCCTCCCACGCCTCTTCACGCGCTAAGCGTTTGGAGTGCGGTCGCTTCAGCGCCGCTTTTCCCCCGGCCTGAGAATTGGCGCAGGAACGGATGCATAAACGGATGTCCGCCCCCGAATCCCTTTGGGATTCTCGAAGTCACCCGACGCGGCGCGGGAACGTGAAACAAAAACGGAAAAGCCGAAAGAAGCCCGGCGCTCCTTTCAGCTTTTCAGCTTTTCAGTCTTTCAGCTTTTTCCCGGTCACGGCAGCGGCAGCGATTCCAGCGTGAGGCCGCCCGCATCGCCTTTGCGGAGAACGAGCGCGTTCTTCTCGTCGTAGCGGTCGAGCTGGGTCACGTCTTTCCACGCGGCGATGGTTTCGTAAGCGAGGCCCTTCTTGTCCTCGACGCGGGTGGTGATGCTCTCGGCGTTCTCGATGGCGTCGGTGCTGATCTTCATGATGCCGCGGCTGCTGTTGGCGAGGAGGAGGAAGTCTTTGCCGTCCTTGTTGTACACAATCATGTCGAGCGGGCGGTTGTAGTTGCCGAGTTCGGCGATGGTCTTGCCTTTCACCTTCGCGCCGGGCTTCAAGTCGGTGAGCGGGAATTGCACGAGCGGCGTGCAAGTGTAGGCGGCGATGAGCTGCGGCTCGTTGCCGACTTTGAACGGGACGAAGGTGCGGATGGGGGCGCGGGTCTCGAACTTGCCGTGCGCGCCGTGGTAAATCTCCACGCTCGTGCCGTTGGCCACGGTTTGGAACGGGAAGGGAATGGCGCGCAGGGTGGAGGCGAATTCTTCGTTCGACAATCCGGCGATGAGCACGCGGTCTTGGAAGAACGCGATGTCGGTGATGGATTCGAGGCGCGGGTTGCTGGCGCGGTTGGGCTGGCCGACCACGCCATCCACGGGGGCGTCGGGGAGTTCGCCGCGGGAGTGGTTCACCTTGTCGAGCGAGACGACTTCGAGCGCGCCATCGGTCTTCACGCGCACGAGCACGGGCACGGCTTGCGGCCCACGACCGCGCGAGACGGCGACATAGACCTTGTGCGAGAGGGGATTCACCACGAGGTCATCAATCAGAATCTGGTCGGCGGCGGTGCCGAGGAGGGCGGCGATTTTCTGGTTCAACCCTTCGACCTTGAGCGCCTTGCTCGTGGGCGCGGGTTTGGTGTCGCCGGTGGCAATGGCGACGACGGCGGCGGCCTTGGTGTCGGCGACGAAGAGGATGCCGTCCGGCCCGAAGGCGAGAGGACCCATGGATTTGAAGGCGGCGGGGCCGGGCTTCATGCCATCGGTGAGGGCGGCGAAGGCGGGGGCGGTGAACAATCCGAGGGCCAGCAGAGCGGTGGCGGCGCGTTGGGCAAGGTGTTTCATGGTCATGCGTGTTGGTGTTGGTGAACGACTCGGGTTGCAGACGGGGGCGAGGCGCGCGGGGTAACGGGGAAAGTTCAACCCCCTCCGGGCTTGAGGTCAGGCGCAACTCGGCCCCGCGCCAGACGGCGCGCGGGCTTTCCAGCCCGCAGCCATGCTCCGTAGTAGCAGGATCATTTCTGAAACCAACGCTCCCGGTCGTCGCACGTTGCTGCGGGCTGGAAAGCCCGCGCTCCGGCAGCACTCGCAAAACCGCGCTTGCCAATTGAATTCGTGTCCCGCAGAACCGTCTGCGAACCCAGACAAATCATCGCCATGAAAACATTCTCATTGTTCAGCAAACTCATTCCTGTCGTCGCCTCGTGCGCGCTTGCGCTCACGACCACGGCGGCGGAGCCGAAGAAGGTGCTCGTCGTCAGCATCACGAAGGGCTTCCGCCATAGTTCCATTGCCACGGCGGAAAAGGTGCTCACGCAACTCGGCAAGGACAGCAAGGCGTTCACCGTGGTGGATTACGCGCAGCAGCCGACAGTGAAGGTGCCGGAGAAACCCAACGCGCCGCAGAAGCCAAAAGACCCGGGCGCGAACGCAGACGACGCAGCGAAGGCGAAGTATCAGGCCGACCTCGCGAAGTACGAAACCGCGCAGACGAAGTTCAAAGACGACGTGGAAAAGTGGAAGGCCAAGGAGACGGAAGCGAAAGCCGCGCAGGCCAGCTACGACGAGGCCATGAAAGATTCCGGCGCCAAACTCAGCGCGGAGAATTTGAAGAAATACGATGCGGTCATTTTCGCCAACACCACAGGCAACCTGCCGCTCCCGGACAACCAGGCGCTGATTGACTGGGTGAAGAACGGGGGCGCGTTCATCGGCATGCACAGCGCCACGGACACGTATCCGGGCTTCCGGCCGTACATCGAGATGATCGGCGGCGAGTTTGCCGGGCACGGCGCGCAGGTGGGCGTGGAGTGCCTGGTGCAGGACGCGAAGCATCCGGCCACGAAGGATTTGGGCGAGTCGTTCTGCCTCGAGCAGGAGGAGATTTACCTGCTAAAGAATTACGACCCGACGAAAGTGCGCGAGCTGCTCGTGCTCGACAAACATCCGAACAAGAAAAAGGAGGCGGGCCGCTTCCCCGTGGCGTGGTGCAAGGAGTTCGGGCAGGGCAAGGTGTTCTACACGTCGCTCGGCCACAACGAAGCGGTGTGGGAGAACAAGCGCTACCAGAAGCACATCCTCGGCGGCATCAAGTGGGCGCTCGGTTTGGAGAAGGGTGAGGCGACGCCGCAGGCGGTGAAGTGAGGCGATGCTAATGGCCGGCACTCTTTCAAGAGTGCCGGCCAGCCGGTCAGTTTTTCCTCAAACGAAAAAATCTCGATCCGTTTGATGCAGGGTTTGTGAAAACAAATTCTGCCCCGAGGGAGGATGGGAGACTCGTTTCGACAGTCCAACTATTCGAGGGGTTCAGCTCCGCTTTCCACTCAAGGGCGAAGCTGCTGGCATTTGTCGGCCACGAAAGTAGCAGGTCAGCACCGCTCCGCGTTCCGCGCAACGAAACAGGCGGGCTTCCGGGACGCAGGACACGGAAAATGTTTCCCGCATCGTTTGTGGCCGGTCCGCCGCGTTGGACCGAACCGTAGAGATGGCCGTCCGCGCCACGCAGCAAGCCTGCGTAAGGGCGTGAGCCGTTAGTCCCGTAAAAGGTGGCTAGCGTGTTGAGTTCACCACTAGCCGCGAGGTGAAACACGGTGCCGTGGTTACCCGCTCCTCCAAACAATGTTGCTCCGTAAAAGCTGTTCTCTTCTCCTGCCGTCAGTTCAGCAGTCGGGGTCGATCCGTTGGTGCCACTGAAATGCACCAAGGTCGTCAGCGCACCATTGGTAGTCAGGCAGAACACCGTGCCCAGCGCGTTGCTCCCGCCCGCTGAGGCGGTTCCGTACAACAAGTGATCGTTTCCTTCCACCAGCCCGGCGTAAGGCTGGGCACCATCGGTTCCGGTAAAATGAACAAGCGTTTGCATGTCGCCGCCAGGTGTCAGCCGAAAAATTGTCCCTGCATTGCTGACGCCGCCGGCGAAAGTTGTCCCGTAGAAAACACCGTCACTGGCCTGCAACAGTCGCGCATAGGGCTGGCTGCCATTCGTCCCACCAAAAGTGGCAACTGTGGTCAGGCCCCCGTTGGTTGTCATACGGAAGACTGTTCCTTGGCCGTTCGTTCCGCCCAAAGTGGCGGTGCCATAAAAGCTCCCGTCATTTCCGTGAATCAAGGCCGCGTTTACGACGCGGCCATGTGCGGTATCGTTGAGCGCGTTCAGCCGGGTGAACACCCCGCCAGGAGTAATCTTAAAGGCAATGGACGCTAGCGGCGTGCTTCGGTAGGTGACGCCATACAGATCGCCGTTTTCTCCCTGCACGAGACCAGCACAGGGATAGCGTCCATTGGTGCCAAAATCAAAAAACATCAGTGTGGTCAAAGCACCGTTGGTCGTTATTTTAAAAATACTTCCCGGTCCCGGATTTCCGGCGGTAACGCGGGGGCCATACTGCGTGGTCCCGTATATGTTGCCGTCGCTCGTTTGCACCAGCAGACCTTGAGGCCATAAGCCGTCAAATTCGCGAAAGCCATGCAGAACCTCCAGTGGCTGGGCCTGCATAGCGAAAGTGGCGACAACCAAGGAGAGGACGAATCCAAGAGAGTTCTTGCGAGTCATGGCAGGACTGTATTGGCAGAGCTTGTGAACATCAAGCCTGGCGCACGGCACTCAAACCGCCGTTTCCAGCACGATCTTGGGATGCTTGGCGGCGATCTTCAGCAGCACCTTGGCCCGGCCGGCGGGTTTGCGGCGGCCTTGCTCCCAGTTTTGCAGCGTGTCCTCGCTGATGCCGAGCAGCCGGGCAAACTTCACCTGCGGCAGGCTGAGTTTCTGACGCACGCGTGCCACGTCATTGGCCGTCTTGACCTCAAACTGGCGGGAGGGCTTGAGCGTGCCGCGCTCGATGGCTGCCGCCTCCTGCACGCTTTGCAGCAGTTCGTTGAACAGTTCTTTTTTCATAACTCATCGCAGGCTACGCCAGTGGCACAGGCCATCAAGTTTACAAGAGGGGTGCATCAGGTGGCGCTGTCCTCAGCGCACCGGAGTGAGAATGTGTCGAATTCAAGTTTGAGCTTTGAACCCCGGAACCGATGAGGAGCGCCGGCGTCCTCGCCGGCTT
>JAYVQC010000210.1:0-18064 GCA_043757045.1 Akkermansia sp.
TTGCTGCGGGCTGGAAAGCCCGCGCTCCGTGCCGCTCTCACTCAGCGCACAAATGCCGGCACCGCCTCCGCGCGCGGCGAGAACAGCTTGCTCAACGCATTCGTGGACAGCGCCTTCAACCCCGACACCACGCACTCCGCGTTCAACTCCGCGCCCGCCGGATTCGTGTGCGTGTGGTCGTCGCCGAACAGTTCGTTGACCTGGTTCGTGCCGAGTGCGTCGTAGCGGCGCGCGATGATTTCGCGCAGGTCCACGAACGCGGCGTCCTCCGCGCGCGCCACTTCCTCCGCCCACTTCGCGTAATTGTCGCCGCGCGTGATCTTCCCGTCCTTCCAGATTTTCCTCGGCACCAGCGAGCACACGATGGGCGTCGCGCCTTTCGCCTTCGCGTCGGCGACATACTTCCGCAGATACCAGCCAAAGGTGTGAACGACTTCGTGTTTCTTTGTCATCAAGTTGTCGATCTCCTGCGTCTCTCCGCCGGTGCCTTTGATGCTGCCGCGCGCGCGGCTCGTGTCGTTCACCGCGCCGCCGTCGTTGTGGCCGAACTGGATGAGCACGAAATCACCGCGCTGCAAATTCGTCAGTACCTTGTCCCAGCGCCCCTCGGTGAGAAACGTCCGGCTGCTGCGCCCGCCGATGGCGTGGTTCTCGATGCGGATTTTGTTGGTGTCGAAAAACGGACTGATGACCTCGCCCCACCCCCGCTGCCCGCGCGTGCCGTTCTTCACCGTGGAATCGCCAATGATGAAGAGCGTGGGACGCGGGGTGGAGTCCGCCGCGTGCAGAGTGAACGCAAAAAACAATCCCAGCAGCAAGGCGTATCGTTTCATCAGGTTCACCAGATGACGGCGCGACACGGCGATTGGTGTCAGGGCAATTCCCCGAGAAATTTTTCCAGCAGATCCGTGGCGCGATGCAGGGAGCGCAGGGAAATCCATTCGTCCACCGTGTGGGCTTGGGCGATGTCGCCGGGGCCGAAGAGGACGGCGGGCGTGCCGCCGGCGGCGAAGACGGCGGCGTCGCTGAAGAAGCGCGCGCCGAGCGGGGCGCGCTGTTGCGCGGTGCGCAGGAGCGATTGCACGAGCGGGAGGCGCGCGTCGGTCTCCATCGGGCGGCAGGGCGCGGCGGATTTGTCGTCGGTCACTTCCACTTTCAGGCCGCGGGCGCGGAGTTGCGCGCGGAGGTCGCGGATGATTTTTGTGTCGTTCTCGCCGGGGATGGTGCGGCGGTCCACGGAGATTTCGCAGAGGTCGGGCACGATGTTCGGCTGCGTGCCGCCGCGAATGGAACCGACATTGATCGTGGCCGGGCCGAGGAGCGGGTGCTTCTTCTTCGCGAGTTGTTGCGCGTAATCGGTTTCCAGCCAGTCCACGACGCGGGCCATCGCGTGAACGGCGTTGCGTCCGAGTTCAGGGCGCGAGCCGTGCGCCGCTCTGCCGTGCGTGCGGAGGCGGAGCCAGAGGTCGCCCTTGTGCGCGGTGATGACGCGCAGGAGCGTCGGCTCGCCGACGATGGCGAGATCGGCGCGGAAGCCGCTGGCGACGAGGGAACGCGAGCCGGTTTGACCGCTCTCCTCGTCCACGAGTGCGGTGAAAATAATTTCCGTTTCCTGCGGGCGCGACTTGGAACTGGCCACGCGCAACAAGGCGGTGAGCATGGCGGCGATGGAACCTTTGGTGTCGCAAGCGCCGCGTCCGAAGATTTTGTCGCCGCGTTGCAGAGGAGTGAACAGCGCGTCATCCATCTGCGTGTGGCCCACGGTGTCCATGTGCGGCGCGAGCACGACGCGGCGTTTCGCGCGCGGCGGCGTGAGCCTCGCCAGCAGATTCGCGCGACCCGGCGCCACAGGATGAAACGCCACGTCGAGTCCGCCAACGGCAGCAGTGGCGGCGAGAAAGTCGGCGACGCGCTGCTCGCCCGCGCGCGGATCGTGCGCGGGCAGGAAGGCGGGGTTCACGCTGGGCAGCGCGATGAGTTCACGCAGGAGTTTTTCCGCCGGAGTTATCTTCGTCACGACGGCGTGCAGCGTACGAACGGGATGCGGGAGTGTGAAGGGATTTTCATCCGGGGCGCATCTGGCTGTCCCGCCATCATGGGTGCGACGGAGCGCGGGCGTCCCGCCCGCCCGAATGCAACCAGACGCCCCTCCGCCGAGCCAGCGTGTGGAGAGACCAGATCTTTCGCGCCGTCCGGCGGGCGGGACGCCCGCGCTCCAGTGGTGGCACCGGCACGATGGGTTCTTTTCATCCGCACGACGGAAACTCCCGCTTGCCTCGCCTGCGTTCTTCTGAAAATTTCCCGCCCTTATGGCGCACGTAAAATTACACATCCCCGGCCCGGTCGAAGTGAGCGACAAAACGTTTGAGGCGTTCCGCTCGCCGATGATCGGCCATCGCGGCCAGGGCTTCAAAGATCTCTACGCGAAGATGCGGCCGCAGTTGCAGCAACTGCTCTACACGAAACAGCTCGTGTATCTCAGCACGTCCTCCGCTTGGGGCGTGATGGAAGGCGCGATCCGGAATCTCGTGGCAAAGAAAGTTTTGAACTGCATGTGCGGCGCGTTCTCGGACAAGTGGCTCGACGTGTCGAAGCGTTGCGGCAAGGACGCCGAGGGCTTGCAAGCCGAGTGGGGTTCGCCCATTCGCGCCGAGGCGATTGACAAGAAACTGGCCACCGGCCAGTTCGACGCGCTGACGTTGATTCACAACGAGACTTCGACCGGCGTGATGAGTCCCCTGGCGGAAATCGCCGCGCTCAAACAAAAATATCCCGACGTCATGTTCATCGTGGACGCGGTCAGCTCACTGACGGCGACGAAGATCGAACTCGATGCGCTCGGTCTCGATGTGCTGCTCGCCGGCACACAGAAAGCCTTCGCGCTGCCGCCCGGACTCAGCGTCTTTGCCTGCTCGCCCGCCGCGCTGGCCAAGGCGGCGACCATGAAAGATCGCGGCTACTACTTCGACTTCGTGGAGTTCCAGAAGAACGCCGAACAGGACATGACTCCGAGCACGCCGAGCATCGGCCACGTCTTTGCGCTGGCGTCGAAGCTCGACGACTTTTTCGCCGAGGGACTGGAGGCGCGTTTCGCGCGGCACTTGAAGCTGGCCGAAGCGACGCGTGCGTGGGCGGCGAAGCATGGCTTCAATCTTTATCCTGACGCCGGTTTTGAATCCGTGACGCTGACCTGCGTGAGCAACGGCGCACGGCCCGGCGGACGCGTGATTGACGTGGCGAAATTCCAGAAGCTCGTGAAGGAGCAGGGCTTCCTGATCGACGGCGGCTACGGAAAGATCAAAGGCACCACCTTCCGCCTCTCGAACATGGGCGACGAGACCGAGGCCACGATGCAGGCGCTTTACACCGCGATGGATCAGGCACTGGCGAAGTTGTAAGGGGGTATGGGCTTTATTACAGCCCGTGTCCTCTACCCACGAACGCAAGTCCCATCACCTTCGGAGTACGATCCCTGACCAGATGCCCCCAAGGTATCCCGCGCCAACCCTTGGCTTGGCTTGCCGGGCCGCGCCCGATAGTTTTCCCCCGTGCTCATTGTGCTGCGCATCATCGGAATTTTTAATGCCGCCCTCTGGCTGGGCGGCGCGGTGTTCTTCACGCTCGGCGTCCAGCCTGGAGTCTTCAGCCCGGAAATGAAGCAGGTGTTCGCGCCGCCGGGTGCTCCGCTGCGCGAATACTATCTCGGCTTCATCGCGCAGCAGCTTGTCGCGCGCTACTTCACCTTCAGCCTCGTCTGCGCGCTCATCGCACTCGGTCATTTTTTTGCGGAGATGATTTACACGGGCAAACCCTTCCGCCGTTTCACGTTCGGATTGCTGGTTGGGGTGCTGGGCCTGGGATTGATCAGCGCCCACTTTTTTGCCCCGCGCATCCAGCGTCTGCACCACGACAAGTACCGCAGCCCGCCAGCCCGCCAGATCACCGCCGCGCAGGAGATGCGCCGCCTCCACGCCCTCTCCGCCAGCGGCAACGTGCTCGTGCTGATCGCGCTGATGATTTACACATGGCAGGTCACGAACCCGAGCGACCCGACGCGCTTCGTGGGAACGGCCAAGTTCCGGGGTTGACTTTCGCCGTGCGAACCGAAGATTAACGGCGGTTGAAGTGTTTGGGAAAGGAATGGGAAAATTATGAACGATTACCGATCACCGTATAGCTCATACTCAACGGGTAAAGTGTACCAGGGCCCGAGCGGCCCGGGCGGACTCGGGCAGCACCGGCCGCCGGTCGCCGAGGACACGATCCGGACGGAAAAAATCCAGATCGAGCGCAAGTCCTTCGTCGTGGCGCTGAAGGAAAATCCCCGCGGCCGTTTCCTCCGCATCACCGAGGACGTCGGCGGCCGCCGCGACACCATCATCATCCCCTCGACGGGGCTGGCGGACTTCAAGCGCATCATTGACGAAATGGTGCGGGCGTCCGACGAGACGCCGATGAAGTCGCCGCCGCCTCCGCCGTCGCCGCTCCAGTGAGCCTGTGGCGCTGGGCGAAGAGTTTTTTTGCCCGCACGGAACGCCCGCTGCATTTACAGCGCGGCGCGCTCGGGGAGCGCGCCGCGCGACAGCACCTTCAGCGGCACGGGCTGAAGTTTCTCACCGCCAACTTTCGCTCCGCGCGCGGCGAAATTGATCTCATCTTTCGCGATCAAGACTGCCTCGTGTTCGTGGAAGTCAAAACCCGTTCGTCCGAAGCTTGGACCCGCCCCGCCGTCGCCGTGGATGCGCGCAAAAAACGGCTGCTCTCCCAATGCGCTCTCGACTACCTCAAGCTGCTCAAAAATCCCGAGGTGAAGATTCGTTTCGACATCGTGGAAGTGCTGTTGCGCGATGGTGAAGTGAACGAGGTGCGCCATCTGCCGAATACGTTCCCGATGTCGAAGCCCTATCGCTACGGTTGACCGCCTTCGTAGCGGCGCCTCGGCAGAGCGCCGCCATATTTTTTAAGTTGGTGGCGCTACAGGACGAAGAAGAGCGACACCACCGCCACATAAACGGCCGCGAGCAAGTCATCCACCGTCACGCCCCAGCCGCCGGGCAGGCATTGGATTTGGCGGATGGGCCAAGGCTTCCAGATGTCGAACACGCGGAAGAGCGCGACCAGCGCGAGCGTCTTCCACAACGCCGCGCCGGTGAAGAAGAACTCCACAGACGGCAGCGCGCCGCCGTTCCACCATGCGCCCGCGACCCACGGCAGGAAGCAGAACGGGATGGCGATGATTTCATCCAGCACCACGGAGCCGGGGTCGGTTTCGCCGAGAATTTTTTCCGCGTCATCGCAGAGCCAGATGGAGAAGGCGACGCCCTCGATGCAGCCCGCGAGGTAGGCCCAGAAATTTCCCGTGCTCACCAGCAGCGCGAACCACAGCAGGCCAAGGAACGAGCCGAACGTGCCGGGCGCAAAGGGAATGCGTCCGATGCCGAAGCCTTGGGCGATGAAGAGGTGGAGGCTGAAGGTCGCTCTGTGTTCTCTGGAATCGGAGTTGGAGTATTTCAGCATTCCTATCAGGCAGAACAGAATCAGCACCACCGCAATCACCATTAGGATGTCCCAACCGCCGAAGAAGTTTGCGAGGTGCATGCGATGCCCAATCAGCAATCGCTCAAATATACCGCGCGATTGCGCCAGAGATACGTGCCGCCGGAGACAATCGTGAGTCCGACCGCCAGCCACTTCGCGCCGCCCGCGAACCACCAGACCCACGGGTGCCCGGCCACTTCGCCGGCAAAAAGTTGTCCGAACGCGCCCCACTGCGGGTGCGCGAGCAGAATGAGAATGGAAATGATCGCGGTGAGCTGCGAGAGCGTCTTGTGCTTGCCGAGTCCTTCCGCCGCGAGCACGAGGTTTTTCGACGCCGCGAGCATCCGCAGCCCGGTGATGGCCAGTTCGCGCCCGACGATGACCACGACCATCCACGCCTCGACCAGCGGCACGTTGTTCAGCCGATACTCCACGAAGGCGATGAACGCGGAGCAGACGAGAATTTTGTCGGCGAGCGGGTCCATGAGGATGCCGAAATTCGTGATGAGCTTGCGTCGCCGCGCGATTTCTCCATCGAGATAATCCGTGAACGCGCCCGTCCAGAAAAAGACCAGCGCCCACGTCGAGTGGTAGGGAATGCTCTCGCAGAAAAACGCGATGAGAAAGGCGGCCGTGAAGCCGAAGCGCGAGACCGTGAGTTTGTTCGGCAGGTTCATCGTGTCACCGGCTCGGCGATCAAATCGTAATCCGTGTGGCCCACGATGCGGACTTTCGCGAACGCGCCGCGCGGCAGGTTCCCGCGCACATACACGCGGCCGTCAATGTCCGGCGCGTCCGCCTCGCCGCGCGCGATGAGGTAGCGGCCTTTGAGTTGCGCCGCGCCGGCGTCCGTCTCGCGAATCAGCCCGTGTTCCCACGAACTGATGTTCGCCTTTTGCAATTCCTTGGCGCTGGCCGCGCCTTCGATGAGCACGTTCAGCTCGCGGCCCACGAAGGATTCGGCCACGGCCACGGCCACTTTGTGCTGCGCGGCCATCGCGCGCTCGCGGCGCTTCTGCTTCACCTTGTCGGTGAGTTGCTGCTCCATGCTGCCGGCGCGCGTGCCGTCTTCCTTCGAGTAACTGAACACGCCGAGCCGCTCGAACTTCGTGTCGCGAATAAATTTCAGCAGCGCGTCGAAGCACTCCTCGGACTCGCCGGGGAAGCCGACGATGAAGGTCGTGCGCAGCGCAATGCCCGGCACGCCCGCGCGAATCTTCGCGATCAAATCCACGATGTACTGGCTCGAAGTCTCGCGCCGCATCCGCTCCAGCATGTTGTCGTGGATGTGTTGCAGCGGCATGTCCACGTAGCGCGCGACCTTCGGGCATTCAGCGATGGTGCGAATGAGTTCCTCGGTCCAGTGCGCGGGGTGCGTGTAGAGCAGGCGAATCCAGAACTCGCCGGGCACGGCGTTCAATTCGCGCAACAGCGTGCAGAGCGTGGTCGCGTCGGCGGTCAGCGATTTGGCGGCGGCGGTAAATTTCTCCGGCGAAGAAATGGCGCGGCTGTGGTTCGCGCGCAAGTCGAGTCCGTAGTAAGTCGAGTCCTGCGAGATCAAATTGATCTCCTTCACGCCGTCGGCCACGAGCTGCCGCACCTCGCGCACGATGTCCGCCTGCTGGCGCGACCGGTGCGAGCCGCGCATCCGCGGAATGATGCAGAAGCTGCACGGATGATTGCAGCCCTCGGCAATCTTCACGTAGGCGAAATGTTTCGGCGTGAGCCGGAAGCGCGGCGTGTCGAAGTCGGGGATGAACGTGGGGCGGACGGTCACGTCCATGAGCGGGGCGAGCGTGCCGCCAGCATCCTGCTGGCGTTTTTGACCGGGTTTCGCCAGCGGGACGCTGGCGGCACGTTCGTCGTGGTCGTGCGTGTGCGGCTTCGCCTTGTCGAGCTCCGCGATGCGCGCCTTCGCCTTGGACTTTGGACCTGGGACCTTGGACTTCGGCTGAATCAACTTCTCGCCGCGATGCGCGATGGCCCGGCGCACGATGTCGCCGACCTGCGCGACCTGATCAATGCCCATGAAAGCATCGACCTCCGGCATCAGCTTGGGCAGCTCCTCGCGAAAGCGCTGGGGCAGACAGCCGGAGACGATGAGCGCCTGGCCGCGATTGTTCGCCTCGCGCACCTCGTTCGATTCGAGAATGGAATCCACGCTCTCCTCCTGCGCCGAATCAATGAACGAGCAGGTGTTCACGATCACGGCGTCGGCGCTCGCGGCGTCATTGGTGATTTCGACGCCGCCCTTGAGCAGCGAGCCGAGCATGATTTCGGCATCCACCAAATTCTTGGCGCAGCCGAGCGAAATAATGCCGACGCGCAGCGGTCGCGGTTGAATTGTTTTGCTCATCAAAGAGCGCGGAGGTTACGCGAGATAATTCAAATCCCAAATCCCAAAATCCAAACAAACTCCAATCGGGGTGCCTCCTGAAAATCCCGTCCATGGGGCGCGGGCGTCCCGCCGGACGGACGGCGCGAAAATTTTTCAACCTCCCAAGACGATTTCGGCGGAGTGGCGTCTGGTTCCATTCAGGCGGGCGAGACGCCCGCGCTCCAACCGTCTGTATTCAAATTCCAATCTCGCCACATGCGGAACCGGCCTTGGAACTTGAGATTTGGAACTTATTTGGGATTTGGGATTTGGGATTTGGAAGTTCCATTGGTGGGCAACGGCAAAATCTCTCCCGTCGGTTCCGCCGACTGATACAGCCCGGAGCCGAGCTTCTTCAACGGATCGGACGGCGCGCGATTTTTCCACGCGTGCCAGGCCGCGCTCCCGCCGAGCGCGAGCAGCAGGACGACGATGATGATGCCGGCCCACAACCAGTTCAGCCGCGAGAGCAGCAGCATGATGGAATCCACGCCGCCCTTCTTGCGTGCCGGTTCGGGCAGGTCTTCGGAGAATTTTTTTGAGGAGCCGAGTTCCGTATCCAACTGGGCGACGAGTGTCGGGCCGTCGAGCTTGAGCAGCTTGGCGTAGGTGCGGACGGAGCCGCGCAAATAGATCGGGGCGGCGAAGTAATCGTAGCGGCCCTCTTCGAGCGCGCGGATTTGATCGGACTTGAGCTTGGTGGCTTCAGCGACCTGCTGAATCTCCATCTTCATCGCTTCGCGTCCGAGGCGCAGTTGTTCGGCAACCGTGGGCATCCGCCCCACAAGTAACGGACGCCGCCGCGCAGTGGCAATGATGGAAACGGGATGTGTTCGAAGCGCCAGAGTTTGCTTTGGACAATCCACTGCGCCTCGGCAAATCTCCGCGCACAAATTTTATGAGTTCCAAAGTTCCTTCCGACTTGAAGTATGCGAAATCGCACGAGTGGGTGCGGCTGAACGGCGACATCGCCACCATCGGCATCACCGATCACGCGCAGCATGAATTGACGGACGTGGTCTTTGTGGAATTGCCCGCCGTCGGGCGCGCGCTCAAGGCGGGCGAGACGTGCGCGGTCGTGGAGTCGGTGAAAACGGCGAGCGACATTTACTCGCCGGTCTCTGGCGAGGTGGTCGCGGTGAATTCCAAAGTCGTGGACACGCCCTCGCTGGTGAATGACCAGCCGTATGACGACGGCTGGTTTTTCCAAATCAAAGTCCGCGACGTGAACGAGCTTTCTTCGCTCCTGAGTCCGGCGGATTACTCGGCGCAGACCGGCGGATAGCCGGGGCCGCCTTTGCGCCGCCCGCGCGCAGCGGCGGGGCGATGACCGGCAGCTTGCGTGCGAGAATGACCATCCCCAGCGGCGCTTGCACACTCATGCAGGCCCACTCGCGTTCGTTAAAACGGGCTTCATGTCTGTTCAGCATATTTTCCTCCGGTTTCGGTGTTGGTCGTTGTTTCCGTCAAAGCACTTTCAAATCTAGCGGCAAAAAACGGGGCGGCTTGATGGGGATTCATTTCCAGCCAGCAGCCCAGAATGCGCGACGCTTTTCCATCCTCGTCAAACTCCAGCGTCATCTGATCGCGCACCGTCACGTAGTGGCCTAAAGCGTGGCGAAAGCGGTAAGTCACGACTTGTCCGCCTTCGCGAAAGAGTTCCGGCATCCCCTCGAACACGCGCGCGGAATCCTCGGGATGAATCCGCACCGCCCAGAAGCTCGGGTCATCCAGGAAATCCTCCGGCGTGTAGCCGAGCACCGCGCGCACATTTTCCGTCACCGCAATGGTGCCGCAGTCCCCGGCCACGTTGCAGGAGTAAAGCACGGCCGGGCTGGCGTGGACCAGTCGCGCCAGCAACTGGAAGTCCGCGCGCGCCAGCCCGGTTGAGTTTGGGTGAGATGGTAATGGGTGGCTCATGGTCAATGCGCCGGTTGCGGTTCGAGCGCGCCGGTGAGCTGGCCAAACAGCTCGCGCAAATTCTCGAACTCCGTGGTCTTGTCGAAAAAATAATCCGCGCCGCCATCCAGCGCGCGCTTGCGATATTGAGGATAGGAAAAATTCGTGAACACGATCATCAGCGGGACGCCATCCACCGGGTGAATGTTTTTCAGGACGTCCAGGCCCGTGCCGCGCGGCATCTGGATGTCGAGGATCACTACGTCGGGCCGCAGTTTGCGGATGCAATCAATGGCGTGCAGGCCGTCCGCCGCGCAGCCGAGCACCTCGACGCCGGGGATGTCGCGCAACATGTCCAGGACCCGCTCGCGAAGAACCATCGAGTCGTCGGCTAAGAACACTGTGATGTTGCGAACTGTGCTCATGGATGACGTCACGAATCTGTTTCATGCGCGTCTTGAGCACCATTGGAGTCAGGACGATTGTGGCGTCCGGGGGTGTCCTACGAAGTGCTACGTGGGCGGCCCAAGCCAACAGCTCACCACGGGCGATGGCCTTTGACCCGGATTTTCTTGCGCGGCTCTTCATCCCGAGGATTTCCCGCGCGCACGCGCATGCTGAACGGCGGCTCGACTTCCAGCGGCTTGGGCGCAGGCGGTGGTGCCGGCTCCGATTCTGCTTCCGCCGGCCCGGCCTCCAAGGTTGCGCCGATGATGCCGAGCAATTCGCTCCGGCCCTGCGCGGTCGCGGACGAGCAGAGGAAAACTTCCGGCAGTTTTTTAAACCAAGCCGAGATGCGTCCCGTGAAAGCCGTGATGTTCTCCTGCACCTGCGCGGACGACCCGCGATCCGCCTTCGTGAACACGAGCACGAACGGAAGCGAATGGCTCGTGAGCCATTCCACAAACTCGAGATCAATTTTCTGCGGTGGCAACGTCGAATCGATCAGCGCAAACACGGTGCACAGATTCGGCCGATGCTGCAAATACTCCAGCACCGCCTCGTTGAAGCGTGCGCTGTCCTGCCGCGCCACGTGCGCGAAGCCGTAGCCCGGCAAATCCACCAGCCGCCACGTCTTGTTCATCGTGAAGATGTTGATCAGTTTCGTGAACCCCGGCATGGGCGAGACGCGCGCGAGTCCGTCTTTCCCCGCGAGCATGTTGAGCAGCGACGACTTGCCCACGTTCGATCGCCCGATGAAGGCAAACTCCGGCAGCGACTCGTCCGGACACGAGGCCAGGTCGGGCGCGCTGCGGTCAAAAATGGCGGATGAGATGTTCATAATCGCAAATCTGCGCCCGATTAAACCAACCACCGGCCTCGACTGATAGGAACATTATCTTCCTCCTTACGCCGTGGGCGCACCTGGAAGCTGTTTTGAAACGGTGAAGTTGATGAACGGCTGGGGCGGACGGACAGCGACGCGCGCCCAGCCGCCTCAGTTTTCAACCGCCGTTTCATGATGCATTCATCCGCCCACGCCCCAGCGATGCGCCTTGTCATCCGTCTGCGCGACAGAGAACTTTACGCCATGAGATTCAACCCGTTCCCGCTCGTCGCGCTCGCCGGTCTCGGTCTCCTGTGCGGTTGCCAAACGCCACCAACGCCACCCAACGCCGCGCCGCTCGCCGCCACGGTCTCTACCGGCAAGAAAAAGATCGACCTCGCCACGCGCGACAACGCCCTCGCCCTCCTCAATGAATTGCTCAACGAAGAAAAGCACGTCAGCAAGCTTCTCATCATCAAGCGCGAAACCGACGCGCTCCACCAACTCATCAAAAATATTTCCCAAGCTGCCGCCGCCGGAGCCGACCAACTCAAAAATCTGGCCAAGTTCTATCCTGATTTGAATATGACCGCCCCCGGCCTGCCGGCCGGCGATAAAGCCACGCGCGAATCCATCGCCAAGGCGAAACAACACACGCTGCTCCACACCAAGGGTGCCGAGTTTGAATTCCAGTTGCTCCTCACCCAATCCGAAGCCCTCGGCTACGCCACCCACCTCGCCCTCGTCGCCGCTGAAAACGAACCACAACCCGCCCGTGCCCAGCAATTCGCCGCTCTCTCCTCCCGTTTCAAGGACCTGCACGAACAAGTCCTCGCCATGCTGCGCCAGCGGAGGTGATGGCCTGTGCGTGTACGAAGTTTGCGTATCAGGCGGGACACACGACGGGTGAAGTCGGAAGCCATCCGTGAGGGAACTGAAGAAGGGTTTTCGCGGCTGGCCCCAGCCCAGTTACCTTCCGCGCTTATCCTGAGGTCCCAATGCCAGCACCCCGTGAGCGTAATCCCACCATTGCCCTGCGTGCCGTCGTAAAAAACGATTTTCTATCGCTTGAATTTTCAGCGCGGAAAGGGCGTCAGGCTTGGCACTTTGCAGCCCGTTCAACAACGCCCTCGCTCCGCCCTGTTCGGGTTCACCCCGGCCTCGATTCTCCAAGCCCTTCTCATGTGCCTCGTGGCGGGGTTGGGCCTGGCGGATGCCCTCGCGGCCCAGGATTTCAAGATAGCTCGGCTCGTCGCGCATCCGCCGGTGGTGGCCCTCAGCGGCGCGGCGGCGGAACACGGCTTGATCATCACGGCGCTGGATAAGAGCGGACGTGCAATGGATGTGACGGGCCGGGCGCGTTACGTCTCCTCGCAGCCGGATCGGATTGCCGTCTCCACCAATGGCGCAGTCCGCGCGCTTGCCGGGGGCGCGGCGGAGATTCTCGTCCAGTTCGGCGGCCAGTCCGTGAAGGTGCCGGTGACGGCGCGGAACACGGACACGCGGGCCGGCGTTTCCTTTCGTCAGGACATCGAACCGATCATCACGCGGGCTGGATGCAACATGGGTGCATGCCATGGAAAACTCGCCGGACAAAATGGTTTCAAACTGTCGCTGCGTGGTTATGCGCCGGAGTTGGATCACGCCTGGCTGATCACAGACCTGAGTGGTCGCCGCCTCAATCCCGCCTTCCCGGAGGAAAGCCTGCTCCTGCTCAAGGCTCTCGGCAAAGTGCCGCACGAAGGCCGGCAGCGTTTCGACGAAGGCTCGCGTTATCATCAGACACTGGCCGCGTGGATCGCCGAACGCGCGCCGGGTCCGGACACGAACGAGACCGATGCGGTGAAGTTGGAGATTCTCCCCGGCAACCGCACGATGCGCGTCGGCGAAACGCAGCAACTGCTGGCTCGCGCGCATTACGCCGATGGCCGGGTGCGTGATGTGACGTGGCTGGCGCAGTTCTTCTCCAATGATCAGAACACGGCCGGGGTCACGCCCGAGGGATTGGTCACGGCGCTGCGCCACGGTGAGACGGCGATTCGCGCGCACTTTCAGGGACAGGTGGAAGTCATCACTGTCACCATTCCGTACGAGAACAAGATCGCGCCGCGTGATTTCGCGAAGTCGGCGTCGCCTCTGGACGCGGCGGTGTTCGCGAAGCTCCAGGCATTGAACCTCCCGCCTTCCGCCGCGTGTGATGACGCGACGTTTCTCCGCCGCGTGACGCTGGACCTGACCGGAACGCTGCCCACCGCCGCCCAGGCGCGCGCGTTCCCGGCGGATTCAGCGAAGGACAAACGCGCCAAGCTCATCGAGCAACTGCTCGCCTCACCGGAGTTCGTGGATTACTGGACGCTGCAACTCGCCGACCTGTTCCAGAATCGCAAAGAGCGCGACCACGACGTGCGCGGCGCGAAGGGCGTGCGCGCCTTCCATGCGTGGCTGCGCGGGGAAGTCGCGGCCAACCGGCCCTGGAACGAACTGGCGCGTGAAGTTCTCACTGCGCGCGGCTCGGAGGCGGAGCATCCCGAGATCGGTTACTTCATCTACAACGTCGGCGAGAAGCGCAACATCGAGGAAAGCGAAACGCCGGA
Source organism: Akkermansia sp. (assembly GCA_043757045.1). Classification (GTDB taxonomy): domain Bacteria; phylum Verrucomicrobiota; class Verrucomicrobiia; order Limisphaerales; family SIBH01; genus JANNGC01. The sequence continues at coordinate 13,676 of JAYVQC010000210.1, forward strand.
CGCGGTGGCCCAGGCGTTTCTCGGCACGCGCATCGGCTGTGCGCGGTGTCATAATCATCCGCTCGAGAAATACACCCAGGACGACTTTTATCATTTCGCCGCGTTCTTCTCCAAGGTGCAGATGAAGCGCACCGATTCGGAAAAGGGCGTCACCGTCCTGAACATTTCGACCAACGAGGAGGAGGAACAACGCAAGCGTCTCGTCGAGGCCGAGAAGGGTTTCACCGAAGCCACCAACGCCATGCTGAAGGCCGAGGGGCCGGAGATGGACAAGGCGAAGAAGAAGATGGCCGAGCAGCAGAAGAAGCTCGAGGAGGCGCGGCTCCAGCTCCAGAAAGTCGCGAGCAAGATGCCGACCGTGACCCAGCCGCGCACGAAGAAGCCGATGGCCCCGCAGCCGTTGGACCGGCAGGCGTTCGCCTTCGAGCCAGGCTCGGACCCGCGCGCCCAGCTCGCGGCCTGGATCACCGACCCGAAGAACCCGCTCTTCAGCGGCGCGATGGTGAACCGGCTCTGGAAACATTTTCTTGGCGTGGGCCTGGTCGAGCCGGTGGATGATCTGCGCGCGAGCAATCCGCCCTCGAACCCGGAACTGTGGAAATTGCTCAACGCCGAGTTCGTGCAGAGCGGTTACGATCTGCGCCAGATGATGCGGCTCATCCTGAACTCGCGGACGTATCAGCTCAGTTCGTCCACCCGGCCCGGCAACGAGACGGACAAGAAGTTTTACTCGCACTACTACGCGCGGCGGCTGCCCGCCGAGGTGATGCTCGACGCCATCGCCCGCGCGACCGGCGTGCCGGATGAGTACAAGGGCTACCCGACGGGCACGCGCGCCGTGCAGTTGCCCGAGCCGGGCGTGAGCAGCTACTTCCTCACGCTCTTCGGTCGCAGCGACCGCGTGACGGCCTGCGCCTGCGAGCGCAACGGCGAGGTGACGCTGCCGCAACTGCTCCATCTCCAGAACGGCGACGCCACGGTGAAAAAAGTCCGCGCCGACCAGAGCCGGCTGAAGGCGTTGCTCAAGGATCAACCGGATGACATGAAAGTCATCGAAGAACTCTTCCTCACCACGATGAATCGCCGGCCTTCCGCAGACGAACTGGCCTCCGTGCAGAAGGCGCTCGGCGCGGAGGATCGCGAAGAAGCGTTCCGCGATCTCTTCTGGGCGCTGCTTAACTCGAAGGAATTTGCGTTCAACCACTGAACCACCACGACTATGATCGACATCTCACTCGGCTCGAAGAAACACCAGTTCTGCAACGGCTGGTCGCGCCGCGACTTCATCCGCGTCGGCGCGATTGCTCCGCTTGGCTTGTCGCTCGGCGGATTGTTCTCCGCGCAAAAAGCCGGGGCCGCGATGCCCGCCGGACTCGCCGCCGCCGCCAAGGCTGCGCGGGCCAAGTCGGTGTTGCTCGTCTTCCTCGGCGGCGGCATTTCGCATCACGACTCGTTCGACATGAAGCCGGATGCGACTGAGGACATTCGCGGCAAGTACAAGTCCATCCCCAGCGATGTGACCGGACTGCACGTCTGCGAACTGCTTCCGAAGATGGCGAAGACCATGAGCAAGGTGGCGCTCGTCCGCTCGCAGCAGCATGGCAATGATCATCACGAGACGGCCACGAACTGGGTGTTGAGTGGCAAGTTCGGCACGCCCTTTGGCGATCATCCGGCGATGGGCGCGGTCGTCGCGCACGAGACGGGTTTCGCCGGCCTCGTGCCGCCCTACGTGGCCGTACCGAAGAATCCGGCCTTCACCTGGGAACTCGGCAAGAGCGCGTGGCCGGGCGGACGCTACGAGTCGTTCAAGGCGGGCGACCCGAGCGCGAAAGATTTCAAGGTGCGCGACCTGAGCTGCGCCACGCCGATGAAACCGGCGCAGATGGAGCGGCGGCAAACTTTGCTCAAGGCGGTTGATTCGCTCTCCCGCCAGATCGAGGGCAACGATCAGATCGCAACCTACGACGAATTTCAGCGGAAAGCGGCGGAGATGATTCTGTCCCCGGACGCGCAGGCGGCCTTCGACCTCGAGAAGGAGAGCGCGGCGACGCGTGACATTTACGGCCGGAACGAATTCGGCCAGAGCTGCCTGCTGGCGCGGCGGCTCGTCGAGAGCGGCGTGCGCTTCGTCACGGTGAACAGCGGCGGCTGGGACCATCACGCGAAAATTTTCGACAGCCTCGACAAGAAACTCCCGATGTTCGACCAGGGCTTCGCCGCGATGATTCACGACATGGACCAGCGCGGCCTGCTCAAGGACACGCTCGTGGTTTGCATGGGCGAATTCGGGCGCACGCCGAAGATCAACAAGGACGTGGGCCGCGACCATTGGGGCCACGCGGGCGTGTTGCTCTTCGCCGGCGCGGGCGTGCAGCCGGGGCGCATCATCGGCGCGACGGACAAGACCGGCAGCCGCGTCACGGATCGTCCGGTGAAACCCGCCGATGTCTGCGCCACCGTCTATGAAGCGCTCGGCATCGACCCGCGCAAGATGCTCATCACGCCTGAAGGCCGGCCGACTCACATCCTCGACGATGGTGAGCGGATCAAGGAGTTGTATTCCTGAACCTGCTCAGGGCTTCGTGATGTGCGCCAGAATTCGACGGTTCGTTCCATTCCTCGTGGCTGTTCTTTTCGCAATGGAACCTTCGCTCCCTTTCGCGCGCGCCGACGACAAAGCGGACAAGAAGGAGGAGAAGAAGCCCGAGCCACCGCGCGTGATTGTGACGCTTCCACTCGCGCTGAAGATCGGACCCACGAACAAGGTCGTCATCCGTGGATTGAATCTCACCAACGTCACCGAACTGCGCTTCACCAACGAGGCTACGAAGGCCAGCGTGGTGCTCGGGAAAAAGTCCAAGGCCGAAGTCCCCAAGGAATCCGACGCCAAGAAAGTCGGCGACACGCAGGTCGCGGCGGAAATCTTTCTCCCTGCCGAAACTTCCGCCGGAACGAATTGGTTCACCCTGACCTCGCCTGATGGGATCAGTGCACCGATACCGCTGCTTTTTCTCCCGGCCGCCGATTTGATCGAGGAGAAGGAACCCAACGGCGGATTTCGCGAAGCCCAGGCATTGCCCAACGGGCCGACCATGTCCGGCATGATCAAGGAAGTGGGCGATGTGGATGTGTTCCGGTTTGAAGGCGCAGCGGGACAACTCATCCGCATCGAAGTCATCGCGGCGTCTGCCGGTTCAGCCTTGGATTCATTGCTCACCCTCTACGACGCCCTGGGCAACCTGCTCGCCAGCAACGACGACGCCCTGGGCGGACGGGATTCGCGACTGGAGTGCCGGCTCAAAACCACCGGCACTCATTACGTGAGCGTGATGGACGCCAACGACAAAGCCGGCCCGACGCATGTTTACCTCCTGCGGGTCGTGACGTTCTAGAGTTCGTCGTGCACCCGCCTAAACGCCTCATCGAACTCGGCCCACTCGTTCCCATCGATTGCAGCGGCAAGACCCGCGCCAAGGCTGCCACCGGAAGCAGGGCGTAGAATGCCAAGCCCGCCGGGAGCGGGCGACGGGGGAAAGTTCGAGCAGCCAACGGGGTGGACTGATGCGTGTGCCGCCAATCGTCAACTCAACCTGACCGCCGTGCCTGTTGCCGGTTTTTTGTCAACCGGAGTTGGGTAGCGGCGTGGAAACACGACGCGGAAGGTCGTGCCCGTTTCTGTCGAGCTGGCGATCTCCAAGCTCGCATCAAGCAATTCACATAGGCGTTTCACGATCGAAAGCCCAATCCCTTCACCGGACTGCTGATGAGAGGGTCTAGCCGGAGTGGAGGAGTCCTGGGGCTGCGTCAGCACATGCGAGGCTTCACCCTCGACGGCGGCGGCCTTCACGTCCGATTCCTTCGCGCTCACGGTGGCCTCCTGCAGGCCGACCAGCATGGGAGCGCCGTGTCCGGCTAACAATCCGGGACCGGTGTCCTTGACCATCAGCCACCAGTTCTTTTCCTCCGCGCCCCAGCTCACGGTGACTCCGCCGTGTTCGGTGTATTTAAGCGCGTTAATCAAAAGGTTTTTTAGCAGACGCCGCACTTTGTCGACATCCCCGTCAATGGTGAGCGAAGCCGGCCCGTTCACCTTGAGGAACAGGCCGCGTTCGTGGGCCAAGGATTGATTGATCTGGCCAAGTTCCACAATCAGGGCGGCGGCATCGAACGTGGAGATTTTCCGTTTTTCCTGACCGGCTTCTAGTCGCGCCAGCACCATCAGTTCACCCAGCGTCGTGGTGAGTCCCTGCACGGCCCGCTGCAGGAACGCTGCGGATTCCACCCGGTCAGTTTCGACCATGCCAGTCTTGCCAATCCGCGTCGCCGCCATGCTGACGCCGAGGGCGTCGCTGTTGAGATCATGCACGGCTTGGTGGATGAGGGTGG
>JAYVQC010000211.1:0-4587 GCA_043757045.1 Akkermansia sp.
TTCCCCTCACCCCGGCCCTCTCCCTCGGGGAGAGGGAGAAACGGATTCCGCGCCTCTTGTTTTCGTAAGGCGGACTGGCTTCGGCAACGCCTCGTCACAACAGAAGACTGGCTGACGCGTCTCCCTCGCCCAGCGGGAGAGGGCCGGGGTGAGGGGGACTGGGGCATAATCAACGAGTGCAGTCTCATGATTGTTGCGGTTCCTCCTCGTTCCTTTTCTGAGTCTTCGGCCGGCAATATTCCGGCAGCGGATGTGGCGCGCGTTCCTGCAGCGTCTGCCAGATCGTGTTCCGCACGGTCTCCTTCTCGCGGCGCAACCTTGAATTCCAAAAGCGCAGCACTTTCACCCCGCGCGCTTCCAGCCAGGAATCGCGTTTGGCATCTGTGTCGCGATGCTCCGGTTCACCGTGTTGTGCGCCATCCAGTTCAATGGATGGCCACGCCTCGACGCAGAAAAAATCCAGCACATGCGGACCGAACGGATGCTGACGGCGAAATTTGTAAGCGGAGAAACGACGGTCACGCACGATCTGCCACAACAACTTCTCCGCCCAGGTGTCGTGCTTGCGCAAGGTGCGGGCGATGGCGGTTTGTCGGGCGGGCGTGGTCATGGGGCTTGGTGCGGGACGAGGTGAAGCCCGTTGAGTGAGTGAGCGCGTGTTCCCCTCACCCTAGCCCTCTCCCTGGGGGAGAGGGAACCGTTGCATCCAGTCATCGTGGCAATCAATGCGTCTTCGTTGGTCGAGACGCGGAATGACTTTCTCCCTCTCCGCTGGGGAGAGGGCCGGGGTGAGGGGAAGGAGGCGTTCCCAATGTCCAGCGCATCATCTCGCCACACGGCGCACGTTCGTCCACTACCATGAATCCGCTTTTTCATCGGATGCACGCCTTAGCTCCGTGCTGCTTTCGTTCCCGCCACCACCGCCGCCGCCGGCGCGTCCGCCAGTCCGCGTTCGCGCACGGCATTCAACGCCGCCTTCATCATGCCTTGCACGGAAGAATCATCCGTGGATGCGATCAATTTCCCGAGCAGCGCGGCCACGGTCAGGTTCTTCACGTCCTCCGACGAGATGCCGAAGTCAGCAATCCATTTGCGGAACTGGCCTTTGAAGAATTCGGGATCGCCGTTGAAGAAGGTGTCCTTGATGTCCGTGAGCGTGGCGCTGTTCTGCACCATGCGATCCACGGCCTTGCCCGTGCCCACGGCGCGCACCACCTTCTCAAAGAAGTCGTTCTCGCCGCCCACGATGTCGATGTGCGCGTGCTTGAGCGCCTCGCCGACGATGGTCGAGTTCGCTTGGGCGATGTCTTTCTGGACGTGGATGGCGGCGAGTTCCACATCGCGTTCCTTCGCCAGCCGGAGTTTGAATTCCTCGTGAACGCGGCCCGCCTCGTGGAAGAGTTTCATGGCTTCGGCCTTCTGATGAATGGCCTTCGCTTCCGCCGAACCGCGCGCCTCAATGCCCGTGGCGATGGCGATTTCCTTTTCCTTGGTGCCTTCGGCTTCAGCCTCGGCCTGCGTCTGCGTGTTGGTCGCGTTCACCGCGCCCTTGGCTTTGATGACCTCGGCTTCGGCCAGGCCCAATTCCTTCGTCGCCGACGCGTCCGCCTTGCGAGCGGTGGCTTTGGCGATAATGACTTTCGCTTCCGCGAGTCCGCGCGCGGATTCCATGGCCGCCAGTCCCTCCGCGTCCTGCTCGGAAGCATGGCGGCGTTTGTCGGAGGCTTTCGCTTCCGCGTCGGCCATCGTCTGCATCCGCTCGGCATCGCGCAACGCCGCCTCGCGGTTGGCCTCCGCGGCGGTGATGATTTTAATCTTCTCCGCCTCGGCAATGTTCTTCTCGGATTCCTTCAACGCTTCCGACGCGACCACGCGCTGAACTTGATCCTTTTTCGCGTTCATCTCCGCTTCGATCAAAGTCACTTCGCTCACGCGCGCCGCTGTCATGCGCGCTTCGATGTTGTTCTTCTCCTCCTGCTGTTGCACCACGGCCTTTTCTTCGGCGACGACCGTGGCGCGCTTGCGCTGAACCTCGACGCCCATTTCGGCGAGCTTGGTTTCCTTGTCCATCTCGGCGAGCGACACCGTGCGCTCGCGGCGCACGCGCGCTTCTTCGCCTTCTTGAATGGCCTCCTGTTCGAGCCGCTGCTTTTCCTTCCGCACCGTGAACTCCCGCTCCTGCACCGCGCGGTTCATGTCTTCCGTGCGCAGGCGGATGCTTTCCTCGGCTTCAAGCCGTTTGCCTTCCACCTCCTGGCGACGGCCTTCGATGACCTTGCGCGCCTCGGCTTCCTCGTTGGCCTTCACCTCGGTGATGGCGCGGGTCTGCTTGGCGGTGTCCTCCTCGTTGCGGCGTTTCTGTTCGCGCTTGGCGATGTCGGCGTCGGCGTTTTCTTTTTCCACCAGCACCTGGGCGCGCTGGGAAAACTCGTTCGACAACACCCGTTCGCGCTGCGTGATCTCGGTGATCTTCTTGATGCCCTCCGCGTCGAGCACGTTGCTCGGGTCATGCTGATCGAGCGGCGTCTGTTCGAGGTAATCAATCGCCACGTCTTGAAGGATGAAACCGTCCAGGTCTTTGCCAATCGTCACCTGAATCTGTTCGCGGAACTTCGTGCGCTCCGTGAACAGCTCGTGAAATTCCATCTGCTTGCCCGCCGTCTTCAGCGCCTCGGAAAACTTCGACTCGAACAGCTCGCGCAACTGGTTCATGTCCGACACGCGCTCCGAGCCGAGCATCTGCGCGACCCTGCGCACGCTCTCCGCCGTGGCATCCACGCGAATGTAAAACGCCACCGAAATGTCCGCGCGGATGTTGTCCTTGCACACCAGTCCGTCTTTTCCTTTGCGCGCGATTTCGAGTTTCTTCACCGAGATGTCCACCAGTTCCATGCTTTGGAAGATCGGAATGCGCAGCATCCAGTCGAATGACACCCGGATGCCGCCGAGACCGACGATGATGCCGGCCTTGCCCGGCTGAATCTTGCGGATGCAAAGGACAAAAACCGCCGCGAGAAAGAGCAGCGAGAGAACGACAACCGCGATGAGGACGTAGGGCATAAGTGCGTTGGTTAAGGATTCACGTTTGGGCCATCAGACTGAATGCGTGCTGGATTATCAGGTAGGGAAAGAGGCGGCGAGTGGAATTCCGGTTTTGATTTTCAAACGAGCGCGTGTTGGCACGGTTGCCAAGCCCGGAGCATGAGACTGCGGGGAGCGTGCCTCTCATCCGCCGGGTGGCCAAGGTGGCCGCGCTCCATCCCCGGCTATAAAAACTTCGTCACCCCCGGCACGGCCACTTCGGATTTCGGGGGCGCGGCGTCCCAGTCGTAACGGTCGGGCGAAAGATTTTCTTTGGAGTTCATCGCCTGATCCCAGGTGATTTTCTGGCCTGTGTAAGTCGCCATGCGCCCTTGGATCGCCATCAGGGTGCTGCGCGCCATGTAGTCGCCGTTGTTGATCAGTTTGCCGCTGCGGATGCTGGCGAAAAGTTCATCGTGCTCGGTCTGGTAGTGGTCTTTCTTGTCGCCTTCGTAGCGCCACTTGCTGTCGCTTTTGATTTCCAAGGAGCGGGTGCCGAACGCCGCCGCGCCTTTGCTGCCGGTGGCGTGGACGGAAATGTCGCTCACACCGCCGCTCTGCTGGCGGCAATAGGCGTGGAGCTTCACGCCGCTGGCATATTCGTAAATGACGGAGTGATGATCATAGATGTTGCCGAACTCCGGCGCGGTGCGGACCTGACGCCCGCCGAGGCCCATCGCGCTCACGGGATATTCGTCGCGCATGATCCACGCGCACACGTCGAGCATGTGGACGTGCTGCTCGACGTTGAAGTCGCCGGAGAGCCAGGTGAAATAATACCAGTTGTGCATGTGCCACTGCATGTCCGTCCAGCTGGGCTGGCGCGGCTTGACCCAGATGGGGCCGCGAAAATCATTGGCCTGCAAGGCGCGCACGTCGCCGATCTCGCCCGCGTGAATGCGCCGGACCATTTCGCGATAGCCGAGGTCGTAGCGCAGCACGAGTCCCGAAACGACGGAGAGATTTTTCCGCTTCGCCTCCGCGCATGACGCCAGCACGGAGCGCACGCCCGGCGCGTCCACGGCCACGGGTTTCTCGGCGAAGACGTGTTTGCCCGCGTCAACCGCGGCCTTCAGGTGCATGGGGCGAAAGTGCGGCGGCGTGGCGAGCAGCACCACATCGCTGGCGGCGATGACTTTCTCGTACGCATCGAAGCCGACGAAGCGCCGGGACTCCGGCACTTCGATTTTCTCCGCGACGTCTTTCTGCTTGCGCAGAATATCGAGGCTGCTCTCCAAGCGATCGGGAAAGGCATCGCCCATCGCCACCAGTTTCACATTCGAGTCGCCGGCCAGGGCCTGCGCCGCTGCGCCGGTGCCACGCCCGCCGCAGCCGATCAGGCCCACGCGCAACGTCTCGCCGGGGGAAACTTGGGCGAAGCTGCGACGCGCGATGAACGGAGCCGCGCCGGCCACTACGGCGGAGGATTTCAGAAATGAGCGGCGCGAGAGGTCTGAGGTAGTGGGACTGGCGCCCTCGCCAGTTTTAGTCCAGCAGGCGCCCCCG
>JAYVQC010000212.1:0-52280 GCA_043757045.1 Akkermansia sp.
AAGGTGGTGCGTATTGAACAGCTCGATGAACTGCGAGTTTGACGCCGACCCATATTTGATTTCTGAAATCACGAGCGGGGTTCGGCGACTAGATGGGCCAAGCGATTCGAAGGCAACCAAGTTTAAGTTCGACTTGCCGCGTAAACTCGCTTCAGCGGCATCTAGTGAAAAGTGGCCGTCAAAATCCTCCATGTAGTTGGCGATGCCGTTCTGGTCGTAGTCAAGCGGTTGGGCCGTGGCTGCATTCACCGAGTCGAGGGCCACGTAGTGAAAGCCCAAATCCACCACGCTGTTCGTCTCTGCCACCTGATTGGTCGTGGTGGTGTACCAATAGAGTCCGGCTGGCCGGGCGGTCATGTTGCCGGCGTTGAGCAGCGGGCTATTGTTCGTGAGGTAGAAGCGCCCGAGCGGGCCGGTCTGGAACACGATGTTCGTGACGAGATCATTTGAGGCGTAAACGCCCAACCGGTTGTAAGGCGTGAGGTAGGCGTTGTAGCCGTGCGCGAGTCCGGCCAGTCCGCCGGCAACGCTGGTGGTGGCGAAAGCGTTGTTGAAAAACTCCCACGTCGGCGGCGCCGCGCCCACGTCGGTGTTGAAGATAGCCTGCCCTCCGACCAGCGTGTTGTTGTAAAACCGGCCAGTCTGCGTGCCGGCCTCGTTGCCAAGGAAGGCGTCCACGCGGAACCAGAGCGTGTTGGTGAAGGCGAGGGCGGCACCAAAATTGTCGAGTCGTCCGCCGTAGAACTGGCAGTCGCGGAAGGTGAACGGCCCCACGTTCGTGGAGTGGCTGACGAAATGCGTCGAGTCCTGCGCGGCCTGCGTCCAGTCGGTGAAAGAGAATCGGCCTGAAGGCGAAGGAGCCACGCCGCTCGTGGCTGTGCGCACGCTTGCGCCCGGGGAAGTAGAACTCCATGTCGCGCCCGCCTGTTCCTGCACCACGTTGTAACGAGCGATATGCACAAGATTTGTCGGCTCGCCGCGCGTGACCATGCTGGCCCCGCGTTCCACGAGCAAAGCCTGCGTGTTCGTGCCCGGCGTGAAGGTGCCGAGGGCGGTGCCGGCGTTCAGGGTGAGCGTGGCGTTGGTCAGCACGTTGGAGCCGAACACGTAGTCGAGCGGCGTGTAGTGGTAGCCAAGATCAGGCGCGTTCGTGCTGCGCGGCACGGCAGGGTTCAGCGTGAGGTTGGTGGAAAGGGTGGCGTTGGTGATGACCACGGGCGGCCAAGTGGTGCGCTTCCGCAGGTCAACCAGCAGCGCGGCGGGAATGTTCGTGGTGCCCACGTTGCGGTAGGTGCTGCCATCAGCGAGATAGTTTGCGCCTGCGCCCACGGTTTGAAACGCCGCCCCGGAGGCATTCGTGACCGTGGCCGCATCGAACAGAAGATTCGTGACGAAGCCGAAGTTGGTCACGTTGGCAAAGAGGCAATTGGTGAAAGTAATGGCGCTGGGGTAATCCGTGTCGTGGGACCAGTCGTCCGTGAGGGAGCCGCACTGGTTCACCGTGGCGTGGCGCACGATGTTACTGTAGTAGGCACCGGCGAACGCGCGCTCCACGTCGTAAAACAGCACGTTGTCGAACTCGCCGAAGCCGGAACCGAAGCCGTACTCCTCTCCGAAGATCGTGAACTCGGTGTAGAGCGCCGCGCCGCAATGCACGAACTGGGCGTGCCGCACTTTGGTCGAGTAGGTGTGCAGGCCGTAATCGGCGTGCGAAATTTTCAAGTGCTTGAACTCCAAATCGGGCAGGGCCGTGGCAATGGCTCCCACGTACCTCATGGGCGTGCCGTCATACGTGTCCTCGCCCACGGTGCGGTCATTGCGGGAAGTAAAGATGGCCGGGTGATACTCGTCGGTGGCGCAGACCACGTTATCCCACGTCTGGAGGATGACGCCGTTGGTCGTGTTGTATTTCACCACCGTGCCGCCCTCGAACGTGGTGGTGCCGTACACGTTGAAGCCATCGGTGAGCAGATACGTGGTGTCGGCCTGAAAGGTGAAGTTCGTGGCCTCGCCCTGATAGAGCACGTAATCGAGCACCAGTCCTTGGCGGCGATCCAAAGGTTCCGAGGGCAAGGCCAGACGCACGGGCTTGGCCGGCCGGATTTCGTGGGGCTTGATTTGCTGGAGCAGCGCGAGGCGGGAAGTGCGGTCGTGGTCCGGAAGTTTCAGGCCGGCCTGCGGGGGCGGCAGTTTCTCCAGTTCGGTCCGGATCATCGAGTAAGGCACGCTCTCGATCAGATACTTTTGCGCCCCGGCTTGAATCCATTGTTTGAACACCGGCGCGGCGCTGCGGCGGTTCACGGGCGCATCCAAGGCGAAGGCCCCGCCGCGCAAAATTCGCACGGTGCCAAACTCCAGGGATTGGTCGCGCAGACCGCGGCCCGGCGCGGAACGTACCACCGGCACGGGCGCTTCCACGAATTCTGTCCAGACCTCGAGCAGCGTGGTCTCGGGACGCAGGCCGAGGCTGGCGGGCGTGGGCAACTGCGCGCGCAGAATGACGTCCTGCTCAAAACCCTGACGGGTGTAGGTGTAGCGCACATCGGCCTGCACGCCGTTGAAGGCGTCCGGATACAACACCTCGTTCGGCGCGTAGAACAGGCCGTCCGCATCACGCACTCGTCCGAGGAAAATACTCTCTCCGGTGGTGCTGTCGGTGTAGGCAAGGCCGAGGATGTGCGACCGTAGAATCTTCTGATCCGGCGTGGTGAGGGCGATGGCTCCGCGCGTATTGAGGTTCCCGGCGAAAAGCACCTGATGCGGGCCGTGGAGAGCGGCGGCACCCTCGGGCGTGATTTCAATTTCTGCGCGCGACTCCTGCCAGGCACCGTTCTCAAAATAGTGCAGGCCCGTGGCCAGTTCGGTGTAGCCGGAGGGACGGTTCACCACCCGGCCATCGGCCAAGGTCATAAAATTATCGCGCTGCCAGACCCGATGGTGTGCGCCGCGCGCCGTGACCGTGCGGGTTTCCGGGGAAGACTTCTCAGCCGCGTTTTGCGCGGGAGCTTTCATGCCGCAAAAAATCAGCAGTGCCGCTGCGGTGGTCGCGCAAAAGTGAGGAGTGCGCCGTGGAGAAGAGTGCGCCGTGGAGAAGGTGAAAGTTTTCATAAGCCGCCAATCATTTTTCCCGAGCTTGGGAAGATGAAGCTCTGGCGGTGCGGGAAAGTCAAGGCGGGCTTGGGCGCGCCGGCCCAGGCTTTTCCGGCCCTGCGCTCCCGTACTTCCCCCGAATGCGCGCGGGAAATTTTTCCGGCAGAGTCCCGCCCATGAAAATCTGCATCCAACACGGCGCGACGCGGCAGTTCCTCCGGGAGTCCGATGCGTGGACGGAGAGCAGCACGCTCGCGCGCCTCTTCGCCAACTCCATCGAGGCCTTTCGCCATTGCGTGGATCACCGGCTGAGCGGGGTCAACATCATCGTCGAGCGCGACCAGCCGCGCCCGGCCATCATTATCCCGGTGGAGATTCACGCCTCGACCGGGCAGGCGACGACGGGCTTCCCGATGGTCGCGCGGAAGTAGCGGGACCGTTTATTCGGTGGGAAACTTCTGTGCTTCAAACCCCGCCGTCTGCATCGAGTTCATGAAGCGAGCACGGGCGATGGTGAACACATGCCCCTTCATGCCGAACTCATAAGATGAGCCGTCATGGCCCGGGCCGAATCCCAAAGAAAGGTTTTCTCCGTCGGTAAACTGGATTTCTATCCTGCCTCGGCTCGCGCATTCGTGCTGCTTGGCCGGACGTCCTGCCCGGAACATTTTCAAGACTGACCTCATGGAGTTGAGGTTCGAGATCGCCATGGTGGGTTCGTCATGCACTTGCACCGTGATTGATTTAGGCGGGCTATCGGGAATCAGGCGAGCGCTGCCCGTGGCCCGGTACCACCACACGCCGATCCCCACGACGCACGCGGTGAGCAGGAGAAAGATGCGTCGTCGTTGCATCGCCCTTCACTTCTTCTTCGGCCACCGCCGCAAACCATGTTGCAACCACAGCCGCCAGACCATGAAGAGCGCCTCGACCACGATCTTCCCGCGCATCTTCGAGGTGCCTTGCACGCGGTCGGCGAAAATGATCGGCGTCTCGCCAATCTTCAGCCCCTGCCGCCAGAGCTTGTGGGACATTTCGATCTGAAAGCTGTAGCCGTTCGAGCGCACGGCCTCCAGGTCGAGACTTTCGAGGGCGCGACGGCGGAAAAGTTTGAACCCGCCGGTCGGGTCGCTCACCGGCATCCCGGTGATGGTGCGGACGTAGACGCCCGCGCCCATGCTGAGGATGAGGCGCTTGAGCGGCCAGTTGATCACGCGGATGCCGTTGCTGTAGCGCGTGCCGATGATGCAGTCGGCGTCCTGCTCCTGGGCGGCCTTGATGAAGTTCGGAATCTCGTCGGGGTTGTGCGAGAAGTCGCCATCCATCTCCATGATGAAGTCGTAGTCGCGCGCGAGCGCCCACTTGAAGCCCGCAATGTAGGCGCGGCCCAGACCATCTTTCACCGCGCGGTGCAAGACGTGGAGGCCGGGGTTGGTCTTGGTTAATTCCTCCGCCATCTGCCCGGTGCCGTCGGGAGAATTGTCATCCACGATGAGGAGTTCGACGCGGGCGGGCTGGGCGAGGACGCGCTGGACCAGCCGGGGCAGGTTGTCGCGTTCGTTGTAAGTCGGAACGATGACGAGCGTTTTCGGTTCCATGAAAGTGCCGCGCGAGAATGCGCGGAGCGTGCAGCGCAAAACAAGTTCGGAGTTCCGCGACGTGCCCGCGGCAGGATGCCGGAGGCACGCTCACCAATGATTACGTAACGTCCGCCGCAGCCTCCGCCCCGTACTTTCCCGGTTCGCGCTTGCGTAGGGGTGCGGATGTTTTCCCACATTCGGAAGGGCTACAACTGGTGCGTTCGCAATGACCATCGGATTCCAACGCACGCTTCTGACGCGGGGCCGGGCAAAAATTTGCCAGCCGGGAATCCGTCCGTATTATCACGCTGCTTCGTGGCGGCGTGGGCCGGGAGCGGACCGAAAAAACTGTTGATGAAGACGATTTTAGTGCTGGCCAGCCACCCCGGACTCGCCGAGAGCCTGCGCCTCGCGCTCGACCCCGAGCGCTACCGCATCGTGCACCGGTTGAACACCGACGAGGCCGAGCCGCTGCTCGAACACGGTCTCGCGCAGGTCTGCGTGCTCGACGCGGAAGTCGTCGAGACGCTGGGCCTCTGGGTCTTCGACAAAATCCGCCGCCGCCTGCCCAATGCACCGATCATCGTCTTCGCCGAGGAAGGCAAGTGGGCGCTGGAAGAGGAAGTGTATCTCGCTGGCGTCAAGCATGTGCTGCGGAAACCCGTGCGCGCGAAAATGTTGGAAATGATTTTGGAGCAACCCGCCTCCGCGCTCTCCGCCCGTCCCGCCGGCCCGCGCCGGACTTCCAGTGGTGGAACAGAATTCTTCACCGCCCCGCGCCCTGCCAATGACACCACCTTGCGCGCGTTGCAAAACTGGCGCGAATGTTCCGGTCTCCTCTCGAACTCGCTCAACACCGAGGCGCTGCTCAAACAATTTCTCCTCCGCCTGCGCGAGCTGACGGGCGTGAACCGCGCCGCGATTTTTCTCCGCCCGCCTGCCTTCACCGGCGCGGGTTCCACCATTGAAGGCGCGCGCTTCCTGCGCTCTGTCGCGGCCATCGGCTTGTCGAGCGGCGCACTGGATCAACTGGAACTTTCGCTCGAAACCGGCGTGGGCGGCCATGTCTATCATCAAGGTCGCATCCTCTGGCGCGACAGCGCGGAGGCGCAGGGTGATTCGGAAATAGACCGGGAGTTTGGGCTGCTGGGCGCGCAGGTGGTCGTGCCGATTCTCGCGCAGCAATCGTTTATCGGCCTCGCCGCCTTTGACGCACGCATCACTGGCGAACCGCTCTCGAAGGAGGAGCTCGAAGTCCTCTTCCACGTCCTCGAAGAAATCGGCCTGGCCATCCGCAACGTCTGGCATCACGAGCAGCTCGCCTCGAACCAGCGGATGCTCACCGACGTGCTGCGGCAGTTCAGCAGCGGCTGCGTCGTGGTCGGGCGCGACTTGCAGATTCTCCATTGCAACGCCAGCGCGCGCCGTCTCCTGCTCGGCTCGCGCCGCGAAACCGATTTGCTCTTCAGCGATCTCCCCGTCGTGCTGGGCAGCAAAGTTTATCAGGTGCTCAAATCCGGTGCGGCGCTCGCGCCCTTCCGCTTCCAGTCTGCGGACGGGGCGAAGAATGTTTTTCAAATCTCCATCGTGCCGCTCGCCACACGGCCCGGCAGCGCGCCGGACTCCGCACTCATGGTCGTCGAGGATCGCACGCAGACCGAGCAGTTGCACCATCTCGAATTGGAGACCGAAAATCTCCGGCTCATCAAGAGCATGGCCGACCGGCTCGCGCACGAGATCGGCAACGCGCTCGTGCCCATCTCGACGCACCAGCAGTTGCTCGGCGATCAGTATCTCGACCCCGACTTCCGCGCCTCGCTCGATGTGGCGCTGGCTGAGGGCGTGAAACGTATTTCGCGGCTCGTGAACCAGATGCGCTTCCTCGCGCGTGACTCGCTGGTGGCGGAAAATAGTTTCCCCCTCGGCCCGCTCGTCGAAGAGGCGTTCAAGGACGCGCAGACGCATCAGCCGGTGAAATCCGCGCTCTTGAAATTCGACGACGGCAACCAGGCCGCCATCGTCTCCGGGGATCGTTCGGCGTTGAAGCACGCCTTCCTGGAAATTTTCATCAACGCGCTCCAGGCCAATCCCAAGGACGCGCAGATCGCCGTCCGCCTGCGCCCCGCGCCCGGCTTCACCGAGCAGGGCCATCGCTGGACGCAAGTCGAGGTGCAGGACAATGGCGCGGGCTTCGCCCCCGAGTCCGTGGGCCGCGTGCCCTCGCCTTTCTTCACCACGCGCACCGTCGGCCTCGGCCTCGGCCTCACCGTGTCGCGCAAGATCATCGAGACGCATCACGGCAAGCTGGAGATCGTGGCCCCGAAGGAATCCGACCACGGCGTGGTCCGCGTGCTGTTACCGCAGAAGGCTGGCTAAGGCGCGCGGACTTTCCGATCCACAAACGGAGGAAGGCACCGGAAGGAATCAAACGGCTCACCCAGGAGCGGCTCGCTGCGGACAGGAAAGTCCGCGCGCGGGCGTCTCGACCGCCGGATCGCGCGGAAGGTTTCCGGCCACCCCACCCAGTCAGGGCGGAACAACTCGTGGTTCCATTCCGGCGGGCGGGACGCCCGCGCTCCTGACCGCCGCTTACTGACCGGCGCTTAACATCACACTCTTTTTCCTGGCTCCGGTTTGTAACCACGTCCGCGCTTTGCTTAATCTCCCTGCGAACTCATGCCGTCATCCGACGAAGCAAATTCTGCCGCGACCGAAAAGGCCTCGCCGTTGTTTGTCACCACGCGCTGGTCCGTCGTGCTCGCGGCGCGCGACCCGGCCTCTCCTGCGTCTGCCGAGGCGCTGGAGACCCTCTGCCGCGCCTACTGGTCTCCGCTCTACGCCCTGGTGCGTCGGCAGGGCCACGCGCCGCACGACGCACAGGATCTCACACAGGAATTTTTCGCGCGGCTGTTGCAGAAAGACTATCTCCGTGCGGCGGACCGCGCGAAGGGGCGGCTGCGGACGTTTCTACACGTCGCGCTGAAACGCTTTCTCGCCAACGAATGGGATCGCGCCCGCGCGCAGAAGCGTGGGGGCGGCGTGGCCCCCGTTTCCTTCGACACGGCGGTGGCGGAGGAACGCTATCTCCAGCAAGGCCCGGACGCGCTTTCTGCCGAGCGCATTTACGAACGCCAGTGGGCCATGACGTTGCTCGAACAGGCCATGAGCCGTTTGCGCGCCGAGTACGAGGCGGGCGGGAAGAAAGCCGAGTTCGATGATTTGAAATTCACGCTCACGGCGGAACGCGGCTCGATTCCTTACGCCGAACTGGCGGCGCAACTCCGCTGCACAGAGGGCGCGGCGCGTGTCGCCGTGCATCGCCTGCGCAAACGCTTCCGCGATCTCTTCCGCGCGACCATCGCCGACACGGTGGACGATGTGGCGGAGGTGGACGATGAAGTGCGTTACGTCGCGCGCGTGCTGGGGGAAAGTTGACGTGATGATTTTTTGTAACGAAGTCCGCCGGATGCTTAAGGAGAGAGTGATGAAATTAAATTTATCTCTCCTGGCGGAACCCCGCCCGACCATTGATTTGCATCAGCGCGAAATCCGCCATGCCGCGGGACTAGGCCACAAACTCTCGCGGCTGGAATCCGCGTTGCTGACCTGCCTGCTTGGTCACGCGGGCCGTCCAGTCACGCGCGAGGAATTGCTCGCGGGCGTTTGGCAACTCGATCCGTTGCGCACGGTGACGCGCACGGTGGACATGCACATCAGCATGTTGCGGAAGAAGCTGGGCGACAATTCACGGCCGCCTTCGCTGCTCGTGACGGTGCATGGCGTCGGCTACATGATGCGGGCTGTGACCACGACTGCATGAGTGCCGCGTCCGTCAACTGTCCGCGTTGTGGAACGGCGCTGCTGCCGAGCGCACCGGAGGGCTTGTGCCCGCGCTGCCTGGGCGCGCTGAACTTTGCGACCGAGACGGTGCTGCCGGGCGAAGAGAAGACGGCCGCGCAGCGGCCGCTCACGCCGGAGCAACTGGCAGTTCACTTCCCGCAGTTGGAAATCATCGAATGCCTCGGGCGTGGTGGGATGGGCGTGGTGTATCGGGCGCGGCAGAAATCTCTCAATCGGATGGTCGCGCTCAAGCTGCTGGCGCCGGAGCGCGTGCAGGACGCGAAGTTTGCCGAACGCTTCACGCACGAAGCTCAGGCTCTCGCGAAGTTGAGTCATCCGAACATCGTGACCATTCACGACTTCGGCGAGGCGGGCGGGTTCTTTTTCCTGCTCATGGAATTCGTGGATGGCGTGAATCTCCGGCAGTTGCTGCGCTCGCGAAAACTCACGCCCGAAGAAGCGCTCGCCATCGTGCCGCCGCTCTGCGACGCGCTGCAATACGCGCACGAGCGCGGCATCGTCCACCGCGACATCAAGCCAGAGAATCTGCTGCTCGACAAAGACGGGCGCATCAAGATCGCCGACTTTGGGATCGCCAAGATGCTCGGGGACGTTGGCGATTCGGCTCACGCTTCCAATGAGTCTCATGCGACGCACGCTTCCACCGTCGGCACGCCCGGCTACATGGCCCCGGAGCAGGCGTCCGCACCGCAGACGGTCGATGCCCGCGCCGACATCTATTCCCTCGGCGTGGTCTTCTACGAGATGCTCACGGGCGAGTTGCCCGGCGCGAAACTCCAGCCGCCCTCGAAGAAAGTTCAGATCGACGTGCGCCTCGACGAGATTGTGCTGCGCGCCCTGGAGCAGACGCCCGAACGCCGTTACCAAACGGCAGCCGACATGCGGACGCAGGTGGAGAGAGTCACGCACACACCGCTGCCTGTTGTCGTCCACGCGGACGTTCTTGCCACGCCGGCGTTCCTGCGCGTCGTCAGAATCATCGGCGTGGCCTTGCTGGCGGCTTTGCTGACGGCGGCCCTGGGGTTTGTTTTCCTGGCGGGATACGTGGATCGTGGCGTCGTCGCCGTCTTCCTGGCTTGCGTCGGCGGTATCATTGGAGCCATTGCAGGAGCGGCCTGGAGAGAGGGTCCGTCCAGCGGGAAAGATCAGAGACTCCTTACGTCGTCACCCGCGGGGTCGGGAACGTCCATTCGCAAAATCGGGATGAGCACGCTGACCACACCGGCGGAAATCGGCACCGTTCGCGGGCAATTCTTCTGCTACCGCACGCGCGGGCAACTCATCCTCGATGACCGCCAACTCACCCATACCCGCGCCGGCGTCACCACCATCATTCCGCTGGCGGCGATTCGCGACGTGAGCATCGGGCAGTACCCGCGGTCAATGAATCCCGTGGGCATTGGACTCTTGAGCATCGCCTACGACGAGGGCGGCCAGCGCAAGCAAGTGCTGCTCTCACCGATGGAAGGCTTCTTCGGTTTGCCATCCACCTGGAATGCGCGCGTCTCCGAGTGGCACGCGGCCATCTATCAAGCCGTCGCCGCCACGGGCCGCGCCCCGACTTCGACCCGCGCGGAACAACTCGGCATCCCGTCCTCTTCCAAGTGGGCGGTGCTGATGCTGCTCGCGCCGATGCTGCTCGGCCTGGGGCCATTTGTCTTCCTGCAGCTGTCCCGATCGAACGACATGCCACTCTTTGCGCGCGTCGGCCCGGCGGTGTTCGTGATTGGCATCATCATGCTGTGCGGACTCGGGCCGTTCTTCTGGCTTCAATTCTTTGGCAAGAATCGGGGGCGCAAACCGTCACTCGTCGGCTTGTTCATCGCGCTGCTCGTTGTCTTGGGCTTAATCGCAGCGGGAGTCCTCGGCGTCTTCGAGCGTCAGCGCGCTTTGACCCAGCCTACAGTGCCTCAGCCGATCCCCGCCGCCGCGCATCCTGAACGGGTGCCTGGCTCGGTCCGCTCACTGGCTGGCCCTCCCTTCATCGCCCGCCTGCCGGATGGCGGCAGCATCGAATTGCTCGCGGTGCGGGAGCATCCTTCGACCAATCAGCCGTGGTGGGGACCGGATGGTTCGCCCTCGACCTACGACACCGCGATCGACGCTGAACGCAAGGAGCAGGTGCGCCCCGGCGTGATGGCGCTGGCCCGGTTCACTTACCCGACGAACATGGAGCACTGGCCGAAGTCACCCGACGATGCGCGGCCAGCCGCCATCGGGTTGGGCAACGGCCCCCGGTTTGCCGTCAAGAACGGGCGGCGCCTGCCCATGTTCGAATCGGACTCGCCGCCCCGCCCCGCGTTCGGCGTGATCTGTTTCGAGAACGTGCTGGCCCGGGGGAATGACGCGACGCTCTTTGTCCCGGTGGCCACGGCGGAGTGGCAGACGCTCACGGTGCAACAACCCGGCGGACTGCTGGCGCGGTTCTTCGACGCGACGCGCCAAGACTGGAAATTCTCCGCGACGCCGCTGGGAAACTTGAAAGTGTCCATTACCCATCTCAACGAAACTCCCGGCATGGAATATCGTCTCGTGGCCGTCGATCTGGATGGAAAGAGATTCATTCCGATGCGGACCGCGCGCTCGAAAAAATCCACCGAGAATTTCTCCAGCTTTGAAGCCGAGTTCGACGGGGCGGGTGGCGGCACCGTGGGCTTGCCGTTCAATCGCATCCGCGAAATCCGCTGGGAAGAGCGGCCCTATCATCAGGTCGAGTTTCGGAACGTCTCGCTCGAACCGGGCCATCGAACCACGGTGGAGGTAATGGATTTTGGCGATACGAGCGGAGCCGCGCGGGCCGCCGCGCCCGGAGCGCCGAGCATCGCTCGGCCGCAACCACCGCTCGAAGGCCGAGCAATGCTCGGCGCTCCGATGACGCAACAGGCGACCGACGGTGGTCTGTCCCTGTTCTCGCCCGTGGTGGGGGAGCGTGTCGGCTCCAACGAATTTCGCGCCGTGACCACAATCGTGCGCCCCCGCCATGTCGCCGTCCTCACCTTCGAAGTGGAAAGCGCGCAGGGGCGCGTGGAGGTGCCTGAGTTGAGTTACTACGCCGTGGCGTTCGCCCCGCCGATGCCTTTCGCCACGCTGGCTTCCTGGAGTGTGGAGACGCGTCCAGATGGATTGACGAGTTTTCGCATGACCTCGGACCAGCAGGGAAGCTGGAGCAGCCGTCCGTTGAATGGTTTGCTGGACTACGTGTGGAAAGCCACGCCCCCGGATCGCTCGTTCTGGGTCGGCCCCGGCGAATGGCATCTGAATGACACGAACACGCTGTCCATCTTCGAGGGCGTGAGCCGCAACGATTCTAATCAGCGCGCGAACATTCGTATGAAGTTCAGCCTCTTCGCGCTGCCGGAGAACTTTACTCCCGCCCGACGAGGTCAGGTGGTGCAACCGGGACCGGACTGGCGGGTGGGTCTCGGCCTAGACAGGAACGTGCCTCTGAACGTGACTGCGTTGTCCCTGTCGGACGTGCGTAAAGCCGGGTCGTCAACCGCGACGCCAGCGACGCCGACATTTTTCCTGGGCGTTCCGTGGTTCACCTTCTTCCTGGTCATCGCCGTCCTCGGGCTGCTCGTGCTGGGAATGGCGGGGGCGGTTTGGCTGTTCCGTCGGAAGAATGTTCCCATCGCCATCAAAGTTCTCGCCGTGCTGTTGCCTCTGGGGTTGATCGTGCTGCTGCTGACGGCGGGCGCGCTCACCCTTTGGAGATTCACGGCTCGCAGTTCACCTCCTCCGCCCGTCGCCATGATTGCCCCGACTCTTCCGTTGCCGGTCGAGATGGCCCAGGTGCCGCAGCAGATTGATTTCAAAGTCACACGCGTTGAGAACCCGCCGGGCACGCGCAACATTGTCCTGCACTTCGAGCGCGATGCGAATCCTGTCCTCGGCATTGAAGTCTGGCAGGATGTGAGGCCGTCGCAGACCGGCCAGCAGCCCGCACCTGGTTATCGCAACTGGAATCAGAAATACTGGGTGGACTTCAACGGCCCGCGCACTTTGAGCTGGGTCTTGCCGCAGGAATTCACCGTCGCCGAGGCGCGCGCGCTGGCCAAGGAAATGGAGCGGAAATGGAAAGGCTTGCATCCGCTGCCCAATGGCGCAGTGCCGGAGTTCGGCACTGCGGTGCATCGGGAAGGGTGGAAGTATCATTTACTCGCGAAGGTGCGGCCCGCGCCGTGATGGACACGTTTTCCTGCTGAAGCCCTCGGCAAATGTGCGCCTGACAACACCGTTGACACAGTGCGGTGGTCGGTGGTGTGCTGATTGCGAAAGGAAACATTCAACCACACCCACTTATGAATTACTCACACCCCATGTCTGGTCGTTCCATCCGGAACGTCGCCACCACGTTCCTGCTGGCCATCACCGCCTGCACTGCGGCGGCGGCGAATCGCGCGGTCCCTGGCACTCACCCGACCATTGCCGACGCGGTGGCGGCGGCCCAGCCCGGTGATCACATTCTCGTCGGACCCGGTGTTTATCAGGAGCACGTGGTTTCGACGGTCACGAACCTGCAATTCATCGGCAAGGGCGCGATCTGGGATGGCACGCTCTCGAACGGCACGCCGGGCGTGTGCCTGACCTCGACCGGCGACGGCGTGGTGGTGCAAGGCTTCATCTTCCGCGCGGGCCAGGCCAATGCCGCGCAGGTCCAGCTCACCGGTGCGGGCTGCCGGGTGCTCAAGTGTTCTTCGCGCGGCCCCAGTGCGCGCTTCCTCAAAATCACCGGCAACTCCGCGCTCGTGGACACCTGCACTTTGTACGCCGTAAATTCCGGAGCCATCGAAATCATCGGCGACAACGCCACGGTGAGAAAAGTGAAGTCCCGCCAGGGCGATGACTCGGTGATTGGCATCACGGGCGACAATGCCACGGTCACGGGTTGCATCATGTCTTTGAACGAGGACGGGGCCAGCATCAACATCTCGGGCCACTATGCGCTCGTGAATCTCAACTCGTTTGTGGACTGCGATTCCGGCATCTACGTCGAAGGCACGAACGCCATCGTGACGAAGAACAGGGCGCTGAACGGCGGTTCCAGCTTCATCTCTGTGGACAGCGACAACGCGGTCGTCGAGAAGAACATTTCCACGGCGGGCGGCGGCATTTCTGTTTCGGGCGACGCGATTGCCGTGCGCGGGAATTCCCTGAAAAGCATGAGGAACGAAGCGACTGGTTTGACCGTGAACGGAAACACGGTGGCGGGTGGTGGGGTGGTTGAGAACAACGTCATAAAAGACATTGCCGCCACCGGCCTCTCCATCAGCATCAACAACGCCGTCATCCGCGGCAACCGGGTCACCGGCGCAGGCACCGAATCGGGCGAGAACGCCTGCCGGGTTTCCGGCAGTGGCAACCACCTGACCAACAACATTGTCATCGGTGGCGGCACGCATGGGTTCGACATCACCGGGGCCAACAACATCTTCGTGAAATGCTCGGCCATTGACTCGGCGGCGGACGGCTTCCACATCACCGGCTCCGACAACACGCTGCTCATCTGCGACGCCATGCTCTGCACCGGCGAAGGTCTCGACAATGGTGGCGCCAACACCACGATTTTAGACTGTGCCTTCAAGAAGAACCGCCTCGACGTGGCCAATGACGGCACCTTCGCGAACGCCGGCACGTTCATCACCGACAACACCTTCACCACCGGCGGGCCGACCCAGTTGCCGCAGGTGGATTGATTCCAACCTTGTCGCCGGGGTCCGAGTTGGCCCGGTGTTTTCCTGCGCCCGCCTCAGCCGAGGCGGGCGCAATTTTTTCCTGCCTTGCCGCCCTCATGCTGGCTAAGTTCGCACCATGAAACATCTCCTCCTGCTCCTCGCCACCGGCGCGATCTCACTCCACGCCGCCGAGGACGGCTTTGTCTCCCTGTTCAACGGCCGCGACCTTGCGGGCTGGACGAACATCAACTGCGCGCCGGAAACATGGACGGTGAAGGACGGCGCAATTCATTGCACCGGCCGACCCGTGGGCGCGCTCCGCACGCTGCGGCACTACGAAAATTTTATCATCGAGGCCGAGTGGCGGCACCTGAGCAGCGGCGGCAACTCCGGCATGTTCATGTGGGGGACGCCGATCAGCGCGCCCGGCGTGCCCTTCCTCCGAGGCATCGAGGTGCAGGTTTTGGATCACGGCTACGCGACGCAGTTCGAGAAGGAGACGGGTAAAAAATCTGACTGGTTCACCACGCACGGCGACGTGTTCCCCATTCACGGCGCGACGATGAAGCCCATCGGCCCGCATCGCGGCGACCGCAGCTTCCCCACCGAGGAACGCAGCAAACCGTCTCCGCAATGGAACCACTACCGCGTCGTTGCCTCCAATGGCGTGCTGCGTCTGAGCGTGAACGGTAAGGAAGTGAGCGGCGGCGATGATTGCAATTATCGCCAGGGCTACCTCGCGCTCGAAAGCGAAGGCGCGCCCGTCGAGTTCAGGAACCTCCGCATCAAGGAGCTTCCATCCAGCAACCCCGCCACGAACCTCGTCGCGCCCCTCGATCCCGGCTGGCGCGCGCTGTATAACGGCGTGGACTTGCGCGGCTGGCAAAATGCGGACGCCGCCCGCACGCGCTGGGCCGCCAACGACTGGCAACTCGCCCTCAAGTCCGGCGCGACCGCCACCAAGCAGACCCTCTGGACCGCCGCCGAATTCGCGGACACGGAATTCACCCTCGACGTGAAGCCCGGCAAGGACGCCACGGGCGACACCGCGCCCGCGATCCTCGTGCGCGGACGCGACGGGCGCGGCACGGAAATCAATTTCGCCGACGTGCCGGCAGGGAAGTGGACGCGCGTGCGCCTGACCGTGTCCGCGAATGAAGTCATCGTGTGGCATGGCGACAAGGAAGTCCAGCGCGTGCCGGTGAGCACCGGCGCGCGCGGGTCCTTCGGCCTGCGCGACACCGGTGCGGCCATGGAATTTGGCAACCTCCACGTCCGCGCGCTCTAGCTGGGTGGAACGGGCTACCAGCCCGTTCCGCTGGGCAACCTGCCCAGCGGAATGAGAGGAGGCATCCCTTGCCAGGGCGGCGTCCTCTCACCCTTCGCGCCTCACCCTTCCGCCGGGCTGGTAGCCCGGCGGCACAGGCCGGTGGCCTGTGCTACCCCGGATTTCCGTCCCCGCAAAATTTTCTCCTGTCGGATTTCCCCGCGGGCGGGTGTTTAATCTGTGACATGACGCCCCGCACCGATGCCGAACTGCTCCGCACCTACGCACGCGACGCGACCGAGCCTGCGTTCGGCGAACTCGTCACCCGCTACACCGGCCTCGTCTATTCCGCCGCGCTCCGGCAATGCGCCAGCCCCGAACTTGCGCGCGAGGTCACGCAGGATGTCTTCACTGATCTCGCCCGCAAGGCGCGGACGCTGGCCAAAAACTTTTCCGGCGACTCCACCCTCGGCCCCTGGCTCTACAAGAGCACGCGCTACGCCGCCCTGAACGCCGCCCGCGACGAGCGCCGCCGCGTGGCGCGAGAACTCACGCTTATGCCCGAACTCCATGGCCCGCCCGATGAGCCCGCGTGGGACCGCGTGGCCCCCGTGCTTGATGACGCGATGGCCGAGCTAAACGACGCCGAGCGCGAAGCCGTGGTGCTCCGCTACTTTCAAAACCTGGACTTTCACGCCGTGGGCCGCGCCCTGCATGTGAGCGACGACACCGCGCAAAAGCGCGTCAGCCGCGCCGTTGAGCGGCTGCGCGAACTAATTGCCAAGCGCGGCGTCACCGTGGGCGGAAGCGGTCTCATGATTTTGCTGGCCGCCAACTCCGTGCAGGCTGCGCCCATCGGTTTGGGCGCAACCATGCTCGCCGTCGCGACCAAGGCGGGGGCCGCGAAAGCCGCCTTCTCCACCTCGACGCTGGGATGGATGGCCGTGGGTCAGGCCAAGCTCGCGTGCGCGGTGGGGGTGGTAGTGTTGCTGGGCGTAGTCGCGGCCGTGAACTTGCGCGACGATGGTTCGCGCACTGGCTCTGGCAGTCGACTGCGCCTACCCGTGGGAAATGGGACGGCGAAAATCAGCATGGGCGCATCACATGGATTTATTCTCGCGTCCGATGGCAGCCTCTGGTGCTGGGGCACGAATTTTGCCGGCTGGCCCGTGCTTGGTTTAGGCCCGGTGAATTTTCAGCCCCACCTCCGCCGCATTGGAAACGATCAGGACTGGGTGGACATCTCCACTTCCTTCACGCTCGCGCTCGCGATCAAATCCGATGGCACGATCTGGGGCTGGGGTGACAACCTTAGAGGACAGTTGGGCAACGGTCTGAGCGGGCGGCGCAACGCACTCAAGCCTTTGCCAGTTCCAACCGTGCCGGGCAACGACTGGAAACAAGTGGCCGCGGGCGGCTCGCACAGTCTCGCGCTGAAAAATGATGGCACCCTCTGGGCGTGGGGCGAGAACTGGAGCGGACAAACCGGACTCGGTCTCACGAACACGCGCATCACCACCGTGACGCAAGTGGGCACGAACGCGGACTGGATCAAGGTCTGGGCCGCCGGGTTGCAATCCGCCGCTCTGCGTTCCGATGGTTCGCTTTGGTTTTGGGGCCATTTGGTGGGTGATGGCAGCAAAGACACGAATTTTTTTCGCGTGCCCTCGCGCGTGTCGGCGGACACGAACTGGCTCGAAGCCAGTTTCGGCTTCTTCTCCATCCACGCGATTAAGACGGATGGCACACTCTGGGCGTGGGGACGCGACGCCGGCATGTACACGGGCCAGCCCATTCAACGGCTCAATCCCACACCGGTCCGCGTGGGCACTGCGTCCGACTGGCAGACCGGCCCAACCTCCGAATACTTCTACCGTCTCCTCCAAAAGCGTGATGGCTCGCTCTGGGCCTTGGACGCGTCCGACTACATGTATCTGGCCAAGACCAATCACCTTCCCGCGCAATGGCGACGCATCCCGTTAAAGAAAAAGGTCGTCGCCTTTGGCGCGACCGCCCGCGGCATCACCGGCGTGGCCCTGACCGACGAGGGCGAAGTGTGGACATGGGGCGAAGTCATGGGAGAAACGACGCCGGGCTGGCCCGCACTGCAAACGATGGCGGATAAGCTGGGTTGGAAGACGGGTCTTTTCCGCAGCAAGCCTGTCGTCCGCGAGGATCCTTGGCGCTTGCCGCACGAAGAATAGTACTTGGCGCGGGGCGTCGCTGTTCATCGTTCACGGTGGCAGGTCGCGTGATTTCACGGGCTGAAAAATTGTTCGTCTCCTACGAAGGGCCGGGAGGGAGGTGGTGCGCGCGGCGGGAGTTGAACCCACAACCTTCGCCTTCGGAGGGCGCCACTCTATCCAATTGAGCTACGCGCGCATCAACGGAGGCGAAGCTAGAAGAGCCGGGGCGCGTTGTCACCCGGCAATTTTGCGGAGCACGGGTTTTTACCCGCAGCACTTTTCGCATGCGGTAGGCACAGGAACTTGCCAGTACCGCTGATCGGTCCACGTTGCTGCGGGTTAAAAACCCGCGCTCCATGCGGATTGGATTTCCCACCCGTTCGCATTAACCTCGCCCCCATGTTGGAATCCGGTGAGGTGCAATGTCCCTTCTGCGGCCAGACGTTTGAACTGGCGGTGGACACCAGCGTGCCGTCGCAGAGCTTCGTCACCGACTGCGAGGTGTGCTGCCAGCCGTTCGAGGTGGTGGCGGAGTGCGAGGCGGGGGAAATTTTGTCGCTGGACGTGCGGGGCAGTTGAACAACGTGCTGCCGGTTTGCAACCGGCAGGTGAGGCTCGCGCACTTCCACGACGGCAGAACTTGCGAGCGTTCTTTTCACCAAGTGGCCCCTGCCAGTTGCAAACTGGCAGCACGTTGCAGAATTTTGTCGTTGGATGCTTCCGTCCGTTCCTTGAAACTCCGCCCGCGTTTATGAAACCTGAAACCATCTTGTGGATTTACATCGTGCTGCTGGTCATCGGCGGCCTGATCGGCTTCTTGAAGGCCAAGAGCAAGATGTCGCTCATCACCTCGGTCGCCTTCGGCATTGTGCTTTCGTTCTGCGCGCTAGACAAATGGCCCATCGAGATCGCGTGGGGCGTGCTGAGTTTCCTCGCGCTGTTCTTCGTGATGAAATTCATGAAGGGCAAGAAGTTCATGCCCAGCGGGATGATGGCGCTTCTGACCATCGTCACGATCATTGCCGTGGTCTGGTTCAAAAAGTGACCGCCCGTGTCTCCGACTGACCTCCCGATTTGGGAAATCCACGCTGAACTCGTTCAGCAACTCCGCACCGGCAACCGCCTCGTGCTCGTCGCCCCCACCGGCTCCGGCAAGACCACGCAGGTGCCGCAGATGCTCCTCGATGCGGGACTGGCGGAACTGTGCCCCCGGCGTCTCGCCGGGTCGCAGGATGAAAAATCACCGGAACCAAATACACGCCGACCCGGCGGGACGCCGGGGGCACAAGGAAAAATCGTCGTCCTCCAACCTCGCCGCGTGGCCGCGCGCACGGTCGCGGCGCGCGTGGCCTGGGAGCGCAAGGTGCAACTGGGCGGCGAAGTGGGCTACCAAATCCGCTTCGATGATCAAACCAGCCTCGGCACGCGCATCTGCTACGTGACCGAGGGCATTCTGTTGCGCTGGATGCAGGACGATCCCGCGCTGCGCGACGTGGCGGTGATTTTGTTCGACGAGTTTCACGAACGGAATTTGTTGAGCGACGTGGCGCTGGCGCTGGCGAAGGAGTTGCAACGCACCACGCGGCCGGATCTGAAAATCGCCGTGATGTCGGCCACGCTGGATGCGGAGCCGGTGGCGAAGTATCTGGGCGACGCGCCCATCCTCGTCTCCGAAGGCCAGAGCTTTCCCGTCGCGCTGCATTACCTCGATCATCACGACGAACGGCCCGTGAGCGATCAGGCGGCGGATGTCGTGGAACGGATCGTGAACTCCGGCGCGGAGGGCGACATCCTCGTGTTCATGCCGGGGGTGGGCGAAATCAATTCCACGATCAACGCCATTCGCGCGGCGCGCACGCAGGAGAAGCTCGCGCTCATTCCCTTGCACGGCGAGTTGCAAGCGGAGGAGCAGGACGCCGCGTTCAACCCGAATCCATTGCGCAAAATCGTGGTCGCTACGAACGTCGCCGAAACGTCCGTGACCATTGACGGCATCCTGCATGTCGTGGACAGCGGCGTGGCGCGGGTGGCGCGTTACGACGCGGAGCGCGGCATCGGCACGCTGTTCATCGAACCGATCAGCCGTGCGTCGTCAGACCAGCGCAAGGGCCGGGCGGGCCGCACCGCGCCGGGCGACTGCTGGCGTTTGTGGACGGAAAGCGGGCATCTGGATCGCCCGGAGCGCAACACGCCGGAGATTCAGCGCAGCGATCTGGCGGAAGTGGTGTTGCTCCTGCACTCGCTGGGCATCAAGCGCGCGGCGCAGTTCGACTGGCTGGACAAGCCGGACGCGCTGGCCGTGGAGCGCGCGGAGAAATTGCTGACCATGCTGGGCGCGCTGCGCAATGACGAAGCGCGAATGACGAATGACGAAGAACTCACCGTTGGTCATTCGTCATCCGTCATTCGTCATTCCGCTGATCTCACCGCCATCGGTCGCCAGATGCTGCGGCTGCCGATGCACCCGCGTTACTCGCGAATGCTCGTCGAGGCGTCGAAGCGCAACTGCGTGCGTGCGGCGGCGATGTGCGCGGCGCTGGTCAGCGGGCGGGATTTGCTGCAACGGCTGCGGCGCGAGGACAAACATATTTCCGAGGCGCGTGAATTGTTCGAGGCGTCGCAGGACTCAGACTTCTTCACGCTGATGCGCGCGTTCCAGTTCGCGAAGAAGTCGAACTTCGCTTTTGAAACGTGCCGCCGCTACGGCCTCAACGCACAGGTCGCGCGGCAGGTGGAGCAGACGTTTGATCAGCTCGTCACGATTGCGGAGCGGGAGAAGATGGTCGAACGGGACGACGGTCCAAAGTCCAAGGTCCAAGGTCCAACGTCGGATGATGCGTTGTTGCGCTGTCTCATGGCGGGATTCATCGACCAGCTTTGTGTGCGGCGCGATCTCGGGACGCTGGAGTGCGAGATGACGGAGAAGCGGCAAGGCACGCTGATGCGCGAGAGCGTGGTGCAGAATTCGCCGCTGCTGGTCACGGCGACGATTCGCGAAGTGCCGGGGCGCGGCGCAGAAAACATGACGCTGCTCGGCCTGGCCACGGCGGTGAAGCGCGAGTGGATCGAGGAAATGTTCCCGCAGCATTTGCACGCGACGGTGGAGCATCTCTACGACCGCACGCACAAGCGCGTGGCGGCGGTGAAGCTGGTGCGCTTCGTGGATTTGGTGGTGCATCACGAACATCAGCGCGAGGTGGTGCCGGAAGCATCAGGCCGTGCGCTGGCGGAGGCGGCGCGGCGTGGTTATTTCGAGCTGCCGCTGTTAAACCATGAGGTGAAGCAATTTATTGCGCGCGTGAATCTGGTCTGCGCCGCGCAACCTGAGCTGGATTTCCCACCGCTGGACGAGGCCGCAATTACCGCGTCACTGGCCCGCGCTTTTCATGGCCTGTCGCTGGCGAAGGAAGCGCAAGCCGCGCATGTGAAGGAAGAATTTGCGAAGCACCTCGCGCCCGAACAGCGCGCGTGGCTCGATGAACTCGCGCCGCTCACCATCACCTGGCCGGACGGTCGCAAACTGAAGCTGCAATATCCCGACGAGCCGCTGGACGAAGATGGCGAACCGAACGCACCCGAAGTGCAGATGAAGTTGCACGAGTGTTTCCCCCTCAAGGAACACCCGCATCTGTGCGAGGGAAAAGTGCCGGTGAAACTCTGGCTAGCCACGCCGGACGGCAAGCGTCTCGACGCCACGTTTAACTGGCCGGCCTTCCGCACGAACAGCTATCCGAAACTCAAGCCGCAGTTGCAGAAAAAGTTTTCCGCCGTGCTGTGGGTGTAGGCCTCGGAGCGCGGGTTTTTAACCCGCAGCAAGGTGAGATGTGGCGCAGTGCCCGCAAGTTCCTGCGCCCTCTGCTTGCGAACATTGCTGCGGACTGGAAAGTCCGCGCTCCGCAAGTCACGACACCCAGGTCGGCACCAGATCGCGCGACTGGAAATCAGACAACTGCGGCGGCTTCTCCTCGACCACCGGATGATCCGCGCCGACCCGGGCCGCGCCGAGTCCCTGGATGCTCTCGACATATTTCGCCGCGCCGCACTGCATGACTTGCGACATGCGGACGAGTTCGCGGAACCAGTTGGGAAAACGGTTGGTGAACTTGAGTTCGAGGATGACCTGGTCTTTGAAACTTAACACCGGGTTCTTCATCGTGGTCTTGATGGACAGCCCTGGATTCTCCTCGCCATAGACATTGCGATCAATGGTCACGCGCACCTGGTCGTCGGAACTGACGTAGGCCTCGCGCATGTAGAAGATATGCACCTTGGGCTTGGCGTGGATGTTGGTCATCAACGTGCAGAAGTTCTGGAGCGCAATCATCTGTTTCGGAGCTTTCGAGAGCAGATGTTCTTCGCGCGGCATGTGGCCGGCGAGCAGGTACTGGACGAATTCCTGCCGGACGCCGCCGCGCTGCTTCATGATGCAGTTGTTCATGCGGCGCTTGATCTCGAAGAAGACCGGCGACTTCGCGTTGGTGTCGTAGTAGCGCAGGCGGAGTTTGAAGCGGTTCTTCTCACCGTTGATGGTGCCCCAGTAGAGGTTCAACGTGTCGGAGTCGAGGTAGAGGCTGTGGACGGGATAGGAAAAATCCGCCTTGCCCACGCTGTACTCGTCGAAGTCGAGGTAACAGCGGACAAAGTCCCGCACCTTGAGCGCCATCTCCTGAGTAATGATGTACTTCAGTTCGAAGCGCGATTGCTGCATCCGGTCTCCAGCCATAGTTCAAATCTCAATCGGCGCGATCAGTGCGGCGATTGAGGTGGCACAGAATTGTCACACTCTTTCGCGGCTGGCGAGCGGAGAGTTGAATCACGCCACGGAAGAATGGGTACGAGAATCCCCGGTTTGATGCGGGATATTGCGCCACGGAGGGCGGAGTTACTCCACGCCGTGCGGGAGTGAGAGCACGACGTTGCTGCTGCCGGTGGTCAGGGCGGTGGTGATGTATTCGCGGAACTGGTAAGTCGTGACAGCGTGAACGCTGGCGTCGGAGAGCACGACGAAGCCTTTGCCGAAGTCACCGCTGTTCGGGCTGTGCATCTTGCCGCCCTCGAAATAGACATCAATGGAACTCCCACTGGCCGGCGTGTAGGAAATTACGTTGCCGCCCGCGCCGCTGCCGATGGCGCGGTCGCCGGCGAGAATGGTCTGTGGCTTGGATTCATCCGCCGACAGTCCGACGAAGTAGCTGATGTGCCGGTCACCATCGAGCGCGCTCCACGGATTCTTCCCACTCTTCAGCGATGCCACCGAGGTGCGCTCGCGATCTGTGGGGCAGTAAAGCACCTTGGGGTTGACGAGTTCGTCGGACGCGGCGCGAAAATGATCGGTCCAGTCGGGTGAACCGAGACTGCCACCGTCTGCGACGGGGACGTTCCAAGTAAACGTGCCCTGGTCATTGGCCCAAAGGCGCAGGCCCACGCCGATTTGCCGCAAATTGTTGATGCACTCAGAATCTCTGGCCTTGCGCTTGGCTCCGCCCAGCGCAGGCAGGAGGAGGGAAGCGAGGATGGCAATAATGGTGATGACCACGAGCAACTCGATCAGGGTGAATCCCCGGGCGCGTTGAGATGCCGTTGCTTTCATGGTTGTGCGCGTAAAATGCACAGCGCTGGCCGGGAATGTCAATTGCCGCTTCGGTGACAGTTTGGTCACTAGTCGAGTCAGCGTGGGCCAGATGTTGCTCAAACTGGCAAGACGAACCCACGGCCTTTGAGCATGTGAAGCCGAGGCTCGCTCGGCATTGAGAATTGTGACTGGGCGAGATTCTTTCTCCCTGTCCGCCCACTCGCCACTCGACAAGAAATCCGCGCCGCCCGAAATTCTCCCCATGTCTCACGCGGACTTCGTGCATCTTCACCTTCACAGCGAGTATTCGCTGCTGGACGCGACGTGTCGTCTCGACAAGCTGATGGAGAAGGCGCACGCGCTGAAGTTCCCCGCGCTCGCCCTCACCGACCACGGCACGCTCTACGGCGCGATTGATTTTTATCAGGAGGCGCGCAAGAAGGGCATCAAGCCCATCATCGGCTGCGAGGTTTATGTCGCTCCCGGTTCGCGGCTGGAGAAGAAGAGTTCCGGCGGGAGTGGGCGCGACGTGTACAACCACCTCGTGCTGCTGGCGAAGGATGAGCAGGGCTACAAGAATCTCATCAAACTCGTCACCACGGCGCATCTCGACGGCTACTACTACAAGCCGCGCATAGACAAAGAAATTCTCACCGCGCACAAGGACGGTCTCATCGCGCTCTCGGGCTGTCTCGCGAGCGAAATTCCCGAGGCCATCATCAAGGACGACTTGAAGAAGGCCCGCGCCAGCATTGACTGGTTCAAGCAAACGCTGGGCGCGGAAAACTTTTACCTCGAACTGCACAACCACGGCATCGCCGAGCAGGCGAAGGTCAATCAGCATCTCATCCCGTGGGCGAAGGAGTTCGGGCTGAAGTGTGTGGCCTCGAACGACGTGCATTACATCGAGCGCGCGGACTGGCAGGCGCACGACTGCCTGATTTGCATCGGCACGCAGACGGTGCGCGATGATCCGCGCCGGATGCGCTACGTGCAGGAACAGTTTTACCTGCGTTCGGCGGAGGAGATGAAGGCGCTCTTCGCCGAGGTGCCGGACGCGGTGAAGAATACTTTGGAGGTGGCGGAGAAGTGCAACCTGGAGATCGAGTTCGGCAAGCTGCACTACCCGGTGTTCACGCCGCCGGAACATTTTTCGCGCGAAGGTTATTTGCGCAAGCTGCTCGCGGAGGGGTTGGAGCGTCGCTACACGATTCGTGCGCGGGCGGAGGGGAAGGAGTTTGTGGTCGAGGGGATCGAGAAGCCGGATAAGTTGCCGACTTATCGGAAAGTAATCAGTGAGGCAGTGATCAGTAATCAGTCAGGCCAGACCACGCCGGGCGTTACCGAACCGAACACTGTTTCACTGATTACTGACTCACTGATTACTTCCCCCGCCGTCGCCGCCGCGATCAAGGACGTCATCGACCGCCTCCAGCTCGAACTCACCGTCATCGAGAAGACCGGCTTTATCTCCTACTTCCTCATCGTCGCGGACTTCATTCGTTACGGGCGCGAGATTGGCATCTCTTGCGTGGCGCGCGGTTCTGCCGCCGGTTCCATCGTCACCTACTTGCTCGATATCGCGAACGTGGACCCGATTCGTTACGGGCTGCTGTTCGAACGGTTCCTGAATCCTGAGCGCGTCAACCCGCCCGACATTGATATTGATTTCGCGGACGACCGCCGCGCGGACGTGATCGAATACGTGCGCCAGAAATACGGACGCGAATGCGTGGCGCAGATCATCACCTTCGGCACGATGGGCGCGAAGTCCGTGGTGCGCGACGTCTGCCGCGTCATGGGCCTGAGCTACGGCGAGGGCGACCGTCTCGCGAAGATGATCCCCACCGACTTGAAGATGACGCTCGAACTCGCGCTCAAGCAGTCGGCGGAATTCAAGGAGGCTTACAACACCGAGGAGTTGACGCGCGAAGTCGTGGACATGGCGTTCGTGCTCGAAGACATCGCGCGCAACTCGTCGGTCCACGCGGCGGGCGTGGTCATCAGCGACAAGCCGCTCGTCGAGTTGCTGCCGCTGCGGCAGGACGAAGACGGCATCATCATCACGCAATATCCGATGAATCCCGTGGGCGATCTCGGCTTGCTGAAAATGGATTTCCTCGGGCTGAAAACGCTGACCGTTCTCCGCAACACCGTGGAGATGATTCAGCGCACGCAAGGCATCACCATCGTGCTCGACGACTTGCCACTCGATGACGCGAAGACCTACGACATTTTGAATAAGGGCAACACGGTCGGCGTGTTTCAGTTGGAATCGGGCGGCATGCGCGACTTGTGCCGGAAGTTTCAGATCGCGAGCGTCGAGCACATCACCGCGCTAGTGTCGCTCTACCGCCCCGGCCCGATGGATCTGATTCCTGATTTCATCAAGCGTCGTCACGGCGAGGTGCCGGTCGAGTACGCGCATCCGTTGCTCGAATCGATCTCGAAGGAAACCTACGGCGTGCTCATCTACCAGGAGCAGGTCATGCAAGCCACGCAGTTGCTCGCCGGCTACACGCTCGGCGCGGCGGATTTGCTGCGACGAGCGATGGGCAAGAAGAAGATCGAGGAGATGCAGAGCCAGCGCGTGAACTTCGTCAAAGGCTGCAAGGCGAAGAACAACATCCCCGAGTCGAAGGCGAACGAGGTGTTCGACCTGCTGGAAAAATTTGCCGGCTATGGCTTCAACAAATCCCACGCGGCGGCTTACGCCATCGTGGCGTATCAGACGGCGTATCTGAAGGCGAACTACCCGGTGGAGTTCCTCTGCGCCATGATGACGAA
This sequence comes from Akkermansia sp., assembly GCA_043757045.1. Taxonomy (GTDB): domain Bacteria; phylum Verrucomicrobiota; class Verrucomicrobiia; order Limisphaerales; family SIBH01; genus JANNGC01. The sequence goes on from JAYVQC010000212.1 coordinate 26,019, forward strand.
CGACCTGAGCAGCACGGACAAACTGGTCATCCTGCTGACCGAGGCGCGCTCCATGGGCGTGGACGTGCTCCAGCCGGACGTGAATGAAGGGCACATGTTTTTTGCGCCAGCCCCCGGGCGTAGAGCGCCGAGCATTGCTCTGCAGGCGGGCGGCGAATCGTCTGAGCCGAGCGATGCTCGGCGCTCCGTCATCCGTTTCGGCATGGCCGCGATCAAAGGCGTGGGCGAAGCCGCCGTCGAAAGCATCCTCGCCGCGCGCAAGGAAGGCGGCCTGTTCAAATCCTTCCCCGACATGCTGGAGCGCGTGGATTTGCGCGCGCTCAACAAGAAGGCCATCGAGTCGCTGGTCAAATCCGGCGCGTGCGACTGCTTCGGCGAGACGCGCGCCACGCTGTTCGCCTCGATTGATCGCGTCGCGGGCCGTGCCACCAGCGCCGCCACCGACCGCGCGCGCGGCCAGGTTTCCATGTTCGGCATGTTGGAAGAACGCGCCGCCGTGAAAGACGATGGTCTGCTCCGCGTGCCCGAGTGGTCGCAGAGCGAACTACTCTCGAACGAAAAAGAACTGCTCGGATTCTACATCACCGGCCATCCGCTCACGCCACTCGCGCCGATTCTGGAACGCTACACGTTGTCCAACTCGAAGACCGTCGCCGCGCTGCCTAGCCGCAGCATGACGCGCCTCGGCGGCATCGTCACCGCCGTGCAGCAGGGCATGTCGAAGAAGAGTGGCAAGCCCTACGCGATGGTCACGCTCGAAGATTTGGAAGGCTCGTTCGCCATGCTCTGCATGAACGAGAACTACGACAAGTACCGCTTCCTGCTCGAAGTGAACAAGCCGCTCCTCATCATCGGCGAAGTGAACAACGACGAAGCGCCGCCGAAAATTTTCCCCGTCGAAATCATGCCGCTCGAAGACGCGCCGAAGAAATTCACCAAGCAGGTTCACTTGCGCCTCGACGCCGTTCACCTGAGCGAGCCGAAGCTGAACGAACTCTTCGCTCTCACCGGACGTTTCCCCGGCAAGTGCCCGCTCTTCCTGCGCATCCGCCAGCCCGGCGGCGCGATAGTTTTCATCGAGACCCACGACCGCTACTTCGTCGCGCCGTCGCGCGAGTTTCAACAGACCGTGGACGAACTGTTCGGCGAGGAAACTTTCTACGCCAGCGTGGACATGGCGTTGCCCGAAAAGGCCAAGCGCGCGTGGGAACGAAAGTCGGATTCGGGAAACGGCGGGGAGTGAGATGGGGTGTTGCAACTTTCGTCAGTGAAAGACTATCTTACCGCCGTATGGAAACGACCGTCACGTTGTCATCGAAAGGCCAGCTTGCTTTGCCGAAGCAACTGCGCGAGTCCGATCATCTGGCCAAGAGCGATTTGTTCCGGCTGCAACGGCTGGGGCGCGGCAAATATCTCCTCGAACGCCTGGCTCCGCCCAAGCGCCCCAAGGCGACGCTTGTGAAATCCAAGGAAGGCTTTCTCGTCTTTCGCTCCGCCAAAGGCCCGCGCCTTTCCAGCGAACTCGTTAAGAAACTCGAAGCGGAAACGGCATGACGTATCTGCTCGATACCAACGCGCTCATCGCGCTGGCTTGGGAGAATCATGTGCATCACGCCTCGGTCATGCGCTGGTTGCGTGGCGTGAAATCGTTCGCGACCTGCCCGTTCACACAAAGCGGATTCATCCGTATCTCTTCAAATCCAGCCGTTGGTTACGCGAATGAGCCGGCGGATGCTTTTCTCTCCTTGGATTCCATCATCAAGGACGCCCGGCATGAATTCTGGCCGGATGAACTTTCCTTCGCCGGAACGGAAATCCTCCGTCCACTCATCCGTTCTCACAGTCAGGTGACAGATCATTATCTGGTGGCGTTGGCGCGTCAGCACCGTGGAAGTCTGGTGACCTTTGATGCGCCGCTCGTGCGGGCTTTCGCCAAGGAACAGTCACTCGTTACGTTGATTAAATAACATGCCGCTTCACTCCGAACCCTTGAACGACAAGCCCGCAACCGACCCGGCGCTGACCGAGCGCCTGCGCGCCGCAGCAGAAGTCTTGGAAGCCGCCGCCGCCAATCGCGCCTTGCTCTTCGCGCTCACCGTGGAGGAACGCACGCGACTGCTCCAGGCGGCGGGAAATATTTACTGCCCCGATGTGAGCGAGCGTCGTCGGCTCGTCAAAGCCCGCGTGCGCGCGCGCAAGCAGGAGAAGACGGAACGCGATCAAGGCGTGCTGAACCAGACGGGCATTCGCAAGCTGCGCGCGCAGTCTGTCTTCACCACGCCCAACTTCCATCTCCCGGAAGGCTCCGACCAGCAGGAGGACGTGGACGATCCCGACTTCCGCGAAGTCGTCGAGCCGCAGAACTGTTACGTCTGCAAACAGGACTACGCGCAGATTCATCACTTCTACGATCAGCTTTGCCCGGCGTGTGCGGAGTTGAATTTCCGCAAGCGCACTGAGACGGCGGATTTGCGCGGGCGCGTGGCATTGCTCACGGGCGGGCGTGTGAAGATTGGTTATCAGGCGGGCATCAAGCTGCTGCGCGCGGGCGCGCACGTCATCGTCTGCACGCGCTTCCCGCGCGACTCGGCGATGCGTTACGCCGCCGAGCCGGACTTCGCGGAATGGGGCCAGCGACTCGAAATTTTCGGACTCGATTTGCGCCACACGCCGAGCGTTGAAGCGTTTTGCCGTCATCTGCTCGCAACGCATTCGCGGTTGGATTTCATCATCAATAACGCCTGCCAGACGGTGCGGCGTCCGCCCGATTTTTATCAGCACATGATGGAGCGTGAGAACGGCGCGCTGCATGACCTGCCGGAAGATGCGCGCAAGCTGCTCGGCGCTTACGAAGGACTGCGCGGCTATAGGATGTTGCCGGAAGGGCAGGGCGCGCTGACGGCCCCGGTGGAATTGCCGCCGCTCGTCGGAGCCGCCGGACTCACGCACGCCGCCGCGCTCTCGCAAGTGCCGTTGCTCCCCGAGGAACTCGCCGCGCAGAGCCAGTTGTTCCCCGAGGGCCGGCTCGATCAGGATTTGCAGCAGGTGGATTTGCGCGAGCGCAACTCGTGGCGGCTGATGATGGCGGAAGTTTCCTCGGTGGAATTGCTCGAAGTGCAACTGGTCAACGCCATCGCGCCCTTCATCCTGAACGCGCGCCTCAAGCCGCTCATGCTCCGCACGCCGGGGCGCGACAAGCACATCGTGAACGTCTCCGCCGTCGAGGGTCAGTTCTATCGCAAGTTCAAGACGACGCGCCATCCGCACACCAACATGGCCAAGGCCGCGCTCAACATGATGACGCGCACGTCCGCCGCCGATTATCACGCCGACGGCATCCACATGAACGCCGTGGACACCGGCTGGGTCACGGACGAAGACCCGGTGCAGATCGCTGCGCGCAAAGTGCAGGAGCACCGCTTCCATCCGCCGCTCGACATCGTGGACGGCGCGGCACGCATCGTGGACCCGATCATTGATGGCGTGAACACCGGCACGCACGTCTGGGGGAAATTTCTGAAGGATTACCAACCGACGGACTGGTGAGCGACCCCTGCCGCGCGCCGTATTCCGGCGGGGTTGAGGGTAAAAGTGGAGAGCCGGAGCGCGGCCTTCAGGCCGCCTCGACTTTGGCACGACCGAAATCCTGGAACTTTCATGGCCCGCCTGGTCTGGCCTGGTGAAGCGGCGTGAACGCCGCGCTCCACAATGAGTTGACTGTTACTTCCCCGGCTGCACCACGGAGATCACGAACTTGTCCTCGCCCAGATATTTTTTCGTGATGCGGCGGATGTCTTCGAGGGTCACAGACTCGTAGTGCGCGTCGTCCTTGTCGCTGCGGTCGTAGCCGAGGCCGTAGAGTTCGTCGAGCGCGGCGGCCATCGCATAGCCGCCGAGATCCTGCCGGGCGATTTTCTTCTGGCCCACGACCTTGGCCTTGGCGCGGGTGAGTTCCTCGGCGGTCAGGCCGTCGGCGCGCAGGGCGGCGGCTTCCTTGAGCATCTCGGTTTCGACCAGGGAAATCTTCTCCGGCTCGGTGCCGGTGTAGAAGGCAAAGTAGCCGGGCGTGAGGCCGAGAAAATTCTGCGCGCCCACGTAGTAGGCGAGGCCGAGCTTTTCGCGGATGCGCGTGAAGAGCCGCGAGCCGAGATCGCTGAGGGATTCCTGCAACAACTCCAGCGCGTAACGGTCTTCGCTGAAGATGGTCGCGCCGGGATAACCGATGAGCAGCACGGCCTGCTTTTTATCCCGCGTATCGTGGACGCGCTGGATGGCGGTGAGCGCGGGCGTCACGGCGGCTTCCGGCAGCAACGAGTGATTCTGCCATGCGCCGAATTTTTGCGTGATGGCTTTCTTCACGTCCTCCGCTTTTACATCGCCGAAGATGGCGATGACGCAATTGGTCGGAGCAAAGAGGCTTCCGTAAAATTTCTGGGCGTCGCCGACCTGGAGCTTGGAGATGTTTTCCTCCGTACCCTGGCTGTCGAGTCCGTAGCCCTGGTTGCCGAAGAGGGCGCGGCGCATCTGGCGACCGCCGCTCTGGAGCAATTGATCGCGTTGAGCGCGGATGGCCGAGAGCTGCATCTCACGTTCGCGCTCGAAAGCATTCTTCGGAAAGGACGGATGCAGCAGCACCTCAGCGACGATATTCAGACCGGTGGCGAAATCTTCGCTCATCACCTCGGCGTTCACGCCGAAGCTGTTGTTGCCGCCGTAGCTGTCAATGCTGCCGCCCATGGACTCCATCTCGTTGGCGATCTGTTCGGCGGTGCGCGTCTTGGTACCCTGCAACAGCATCTTGGCCATGAGCAGGGTCACACCGTTGTTCTCCGGCGTCTCGGCGAGCACGCCGCCGCGCAGCACGGTGCGAATCTCCACGAACGGCAGACGATGGTCTTCCTTCACCAAGAGGCGCAGGCCGTTGGCGAGTTCGAACTTCTGAATCGCGTTGGTCTGCAACATTTCGGCAGCGAGTTGCGACTTCGGCTTCGTCCCCGTGGGCAAGAGCGCGTAGAGCGTGCGGTTCTCGGTGGTGAGGTAAGTGCGGGCCACGCGTTGCAAATCAGCGGGCGTGATGCGCTTCACGGTGTCGAGATAGCGCCGGGAGAAATTCAAATCGTTCGCCGCCATCCAACTGCCGCCGAGGTCTGCGGCCTGGCCCGCCATTGTCTTGCGCGCACTGAGCGTGCCGGCGGTGAATTGTTTCACGGCCTTGATGAGTTCCTCGGGCGTGACGAGTTTGTTCTTCATCACTTCCAGTTCGGACAGCATGGCGTCGCGTGCGGCCTGGAACTTGTCCGCCTCCAGCATCGCGCTCATGCCGAAGATGCCCGCGCCGCCCGGCGTGTAGGTCCAGGCATCCACGGAATTCACCAGGCCCTTTTTCTCGCGCACCTGCTGATAGAGGCGCGAACTGCGGCCATTGCCGAGCAAGGTGGCCAGCACGTCGAGCAACGGCATGTCGGGGTGGCGCACGTCCGGGATGTGCCAACTCATGTGCAAGTGCGCGAGTTCCACGGTGGCTTCCTCGATGATTTCGCGCGGCGCGACCTGCTTCGGCTCGATGATCAGCGGCTGCGACGGCAGGGCGCGTGTCTTGGACTGGGCGTAAGCGGCGCGGATTTGTTCCTCCACTTCCTGCGCGTTGATGTCGCCGACCACGATGTAGAACACGTTGTTGGGCGCGTACTTCTCGCGGTAGTAGGTGAAGATGTCTTCGCGCTGGAGATCGTTGAAGATATCGGGATAGCCAATGACGGTGAAGCGATAGGGGCTTTGCGTGTAAGCGACCTCGAAGAGCCGGCGCGCGGCCCGCTGGCGCGGATCATCCACGTTCATGTCCATCTCGCGGCGGATCACGTCCATCTCTTTGCCCAGATCGTCGGCGGGGATGGTGGCGTTCATCATGATGTCGCAAAGAATATCCACCGCGATCTTCGCGCCCGTGTTCGGCACATCAATGTGATAGACCGTACGATCGAACGACGTGTAGGCGTTCATGTAACCGCCCGCGTCCTGCACCTGTTTGTCAATGACGCCCGGCCCGCGATTGGTCGTGCCCTTGAAGAGCATGTGTTCGAGAACGTGCGACAGACCCGCGCCCAGCCACGGGCCTTCGTTGATGGAACCCGCCCGGCACCACGCCTGCACCGAGACCACGGGCGCGGAGCGATCCTCGCGGATGATGAGTTGCAGGCCATTGTCCAGCGTGACGAAACGAACATCCGGCGGGACGGAGGTGAGGGCGGTCGAGGACGACGAATCAGCGGCAGTCAGGTTCAAAGTCATAGTCAGCAAACTTACAAGCTGCGCATTCGCGCATTCATGGCGCGCAAATTACACCAGCAGACGGGCAGGGGAAAAGAAATCCGGCGCGGGCTGGCCCGAGCCAGATCCCGCGCCACTCTCGGGTCACGGCAATAACCGCAGGCGGTAGTAACGCTGCGCGTCGCCCGCGGTCGGATCAGTGAATTGCGCCGCGCCGGTCAGGTTCGTGACCGTGCCGCGCTCCGTCCAGTCCACGAGGTTGGTGGAAGTCTCCACCGCGAAGACCGCGCCCGCATCGCCGAGGAAATTCAGCGTGAACTGGCCCGGCCCGGTAAAGCCGCTGCTCCCGCCCACGAACTGAATCGGCGGCACGAGCACGGTCAGCGTCGCGTTGCTGCTCACGGCGATATCGAAGGCGTTCGAGACGAGCACAGAATAAGTTCCCGCGTTGAACCGCTGCACGTTCGTGAGCAGGAGCGAGGTGGAGGTCACGCCCAGGTTGGTGCCGTTGCGCCGCCAGCGGTAGGTGAGCGGCGTGCTGCCCGTCGCAGCAGAAGTGAAGGTCACGTTCACGCCGTTTGAGACTACGCGGCTGACCGGGTGCGTCGTGATCGTCGGCGGGCGGTTGGCCACCGGCACCAGCGCGTCAAGCTGCATTCCCCACACAATATCCGAGCTGCTGGAGCTGGCCTGATGCACCTCGGCAGCGATGAGGTTGCTGCCGCGCACGAGGTTCGTGGACGCGAGCCAGTAAAAAAGTTCCTGCGAGGCGTCGCCGTTCACCGGGGGCTGGCTGATGGCGTAGGAGTTGCCATCATAAAAGCCGCTCGTCATGCGGACGCGCTGGACTTGCTTCCCGTTGATGAAGATCACCGCGGCATCATCAATCATCGTCGTGGCGCGCAGCAGCGTGCCGTTCGGCAGATTGGTCGTGATGTTGATCCAGGTGCGGAAGTAGTACGTGGTCCGGCCCAGCGTCAGGGTCGTGCCGATGAAGGGGACGATGCCGGCGGCGCTTTCAACGGCGAGCAGCGCGCGTCCGGGTCCGGCCCAGGCGCTGTCGTTGTAATTCGACGCGACCCAGGCGTTGTCGAAGAACGTCGCGGTCTGGTTGTAGCGCCAGAAGGTGTTGGTCAGCCCGAGGAGCGGGACCGTGTTGCTGGAGGACGCGCCGTAATCCACCGTCAACAAAACGGGCGCGCTCGTGATGGCCCCGAAGGCGTTGGTCACGACCACGGAATAATTTCCCGCCACGAGCGCCCGTGCGTTGGTCACCAGCAGGGTGCCGTTGGTCTCGCCCGCCAGAGGCATGCCTTGGAAGCTCCATTGGTAGCGCAAGTCGGGCGAACCTTCTGCGGCGGCGCTGAAGACGGCGTTGGACTTGACGGTGACCAACTGGTCGGACGGCGGTTCGAGGAACGTCGGTGGCACATTCGGCGGCAGAAGATAAATGAACGACGCGCTCGCGCTGGCGAGGTTGTGCTGCGAGCCGCCGCCGAACTGGCTGCTCCCGGTCCAGCTCACGTACCAGCGGTTGCGCGGCACGCAGACGGTGAAGTTGCCGGAGTAGGGGCCGAGGTTGCTGAAGGTCGCGATGGTTTCCACCGCACCGTCCGGCACGCGCATGCGCTCAATGGTCTGCGCGTTGGGCGAGTGGGCCAGCCAGAGGTTGGTGCCGATCTGCTCGGCGATACCCCAGCCGCGATAGCCGAGGCCAAAGGGATAACTGTTGTAATTGAACGACGCCTGAAAGCCGCGATAGCGCACCTGGCCGGACGGCAGTGCGACATCCCAAACGCGCGAACTGCTGTCCACCAACACCGCGCGGCCCCAGCCGGAGAAGATCGCCGAGGCGGAGGTGATGTTGATGACGTTGGTCGTGAGCGTGATGACGTTGGTGGTCGCCGCGCCGGTGTTCGGGTCGAGTTCAACGAAGGTTGTGACGCTGCCGCCGCTGGAGCTGACGAGGTTGGTCCCGTTGGCGAGCGAATAAATTTTGCGCGTGCGCAAATCGCTGACCAGTCCGTTGCGCGGGCCGTCCAGCGGCGTCGCGCCGGATAAATTTACAGCGGAGAATGATCCCGCCGGGCCGCTGCCGTTCTGGCCATAGCCGTTTAGGAAGACGCGAGAGAGCGACGCGGCCAGCCCGTTGTAATAGTCGTAGCCCACGGTTGGAAACACGTCCTGCACCACGGCGTTGTTGGTGCCCAGGCTGCCGATGGCGAAGCTGTTCGTGTCCGCCTCCACCACGTCCACGGCGACGGTCACGACGAGCGCGCCGTACAGATTCGTGCAGGTGAAAACATAATTGCCCGCGTCCGTCGGCTGCACATTCGGCAGGGCAAACATCGTATTGGTGGCACCAGCAAGAGCCAGTCCGTCACGGCTCCATTGCGAGAAGAACGGCGTGTTGCCGTCCACCACCGGCGCGAAGATTACGTTCATGCCGCGCAACGCCTGGCGCGACGTGTTGAGCGCCGAGACCAGGAACGGCGGCGAGAGCACCACGAGCGCGGCGTTCGAGCTGGTCGCGCTGCCCACGGCGTTCCGCACCTCCACGCTGATCAGGCCGTTGTAGTAAAAATTCACCAGCGGCAGCGCGAGCGTGTTCGAGGTCGTGAGCGTGAAGTCCAAACCGTTGAACCGCCATTGATACGTGAACGGTCCCGTCCCGGTATGCTCCACGGTGAAGCTCACGTTCGTGCCCGACGGCACCGTCACGCCCTGCGGCTGGCTCGTGATGACCGGTGCCACGCCGATGATCAGCGCCACGGGCGCGCTGGTGATCGCGCCGAAGTCGTTCGTGATCACCACGGAGTAAAGCCCGAGCTCATCGGCCTGCACATCAAGCACGGTGAACGTCGGCGCAATCGCGCCGGGCAGGTTCGTGTCGTTGAACCGCCATTGATACGCCAGCGTCGGGCTGCCCACGGCGGTGACGGCAAAGCCTGCGTTCGCGCCCTGCAACACGGCGGCGGGCTGCGGCGCGAGGATGATTTGCGGCGGCACGCCGCTGCCCGGCGACAGTTCAAACTGCGCGTCCGCGTAACCCACCGATTCATCGCTGCCGCCGAACTGGCTCGCCCCCTCGTGATGGAAATACCAGCGCCCGCGCGGCACGGACACGGTGAGCGAGGCCATGTCGCTGAGGCTGGAGAAGGTCGCGAAATTGGTCGTCACGCCGGACGGCACGCGCGTGCGCGCGATGTTCTGCGAGTTCCGCGCATAGACCAGCGCCACGCCGTTCGTGTCGAGTTCCGCCACGCCCCAGTAGCCCCAGCTCTCGGAGAAAGTGTGCGCCGGCACCGGCATCGCGCCGAGGTCCGTGACCACGCCGCTCGGGAGCGAAATGTGTTTCACGCGCGTGCCGTCGTGAACGACGACGCGCCCGTAGCCGGAGAAGAAGCCGTAGTTGCCCGACAAGCCGTTGAGCAGAATGGGCGGCGTCAGCGGAATCGCGCCGCCGGTCAGCGCACCGGTGTTTTGATTCAGCTCCAGCAGGTGCGTGAGGAACACCGCGCCGCTGTTGTTGATGGCCGGCGTGGTCGCGTTGGTGCCGAGTGCGTAAGCCGTCTGCGCGCGCAAGTCACCGACCAGCGCGTCGTAGCGCGCGCCCACGCTCGCCCCGCCGGACAAGTCGCCGATGGCGAAGCGCCCGGTCGCGTTGTCGCCTGTGACGAAGACTTGGTTGGCCGAGGTTGCGATGCCGCCGCGATCATCGCCCGTCGGGGTATTGTGCTCGACGAGTCCGGGGTTGTTCGCCGTCATCGCCGTGATGCGGAAATATTCCCCGCCCGACTCCAGCACCGTGAGCGACGCGTTCGAGCTGAGGGTGAAACCGTAGGCGTTCGTGACCGCCACCGAGTAGAGACCGGCCTGATTGGTCGAGACGTTGACGAGACCAAGCGACGCGTTGGTCGCGCCGACGAGGTTCGTGCCATTGAAGCGCCATTGATACGTGAACGGCGCGCTGCCGAAGACGTTCACGGAGAACGTCGCCGAACCGCCCGCCGTCGTCGCGGTCCCGGCCGGTTGCGTGGCGATTTGGGGCGGCGTGGGGCCGACGAGAATCTGCACGTCATCCAGCGCCCAGTGGTCGCAGCAGCCGCCGCTGAAGCTCATCTGCCGCCAGCGGAAGAGCGTGCTCGCCGTCTGCGCGCCCGCCGGAATGGAAACTTGCTGCGCCACCCAGCCCAGCGTGTAGGCCGCGCCAGGCGTGTCGTACGTCACCATCGTGTTCCACGCGCCGCCGCCGTTCGCCGAATATTCCAGCACCACGCCTTCGCCCGGCAAATCGGCGTTTTCCCAGTCGGTCGCGCCGCCGTTCGAGAGGCGCAGTTGGAAGCCCACGGTGCCGCCGAGCGTCGTGTCCACCGCGCGCGTCGTGGCGAAGCGCGCGATGTCGCCGCCGAACCAGAGCGAATGCGAGGGCGACACGCTGCCGCCGTTGGCGTTCGCCAGCGTGAAGGCCGCGTCGCCGAACGCGGACCACTGCGAGAGATCGATGTCCGGCTCGAAGTCATCGAACACGCCGGGCTGGTTCACCACCACGTTGACCACGGACGACGTGGAGGCCACGCCGCGATTGTCGAAGGCCACCGCGCGTAACGCATACGTGCCCGCCGCGAGTCCACTGGCGGTGGCGTTGAACGGCGCGCTGGTGCTCGTGCCCGTCAGGTTTGTGTTCACGAAGAACAGCACCTGCGTCACCACGCCGTCCGCGTCATTGGCGAAGGCCGTGATCGTGAACGCGCCCGGCGCGCTGAAGGTCGCGTTCGCCACGGGGCTGACGATGCCGACGCTGGGCCGCGCGTTGAGAATGATCACGACTGGTGCGGAGTCGGCGGTCGCGCCGAGATTGTCCGTGGCGCGAGCGGTCAGCGTGTTGCTGCCAGCGGGCGCGTTCGTCCAGGTGAAATCAAACGGAGCCAGCGCGCTTTCGCCGAGCTTGTTCGTGGCGTCGGCGAAGAACTCCACCTTCGCGATGGTACCACTGGGATCGTTGGCGCTGACGGTGATGAGCACATTCGTTGGCGTGCTCAGGAAGAGCTGCTGGTTCGTCGGCGTGAGGATGCTGATCGTGGGCGGCGGGTTGTCGTCGTCGCGAATGACGACCGTGGCCTGCGCGGGCGAGCCGATTAGGTAATTCACGTTCGCCGTCAGCGTCACGCTCACCGTCTCGTCGCCTTCCAGAGCCGCATCATCCAGCGGCGTGACGAGAACTTGGATCGAACTTTCGCCCACGCCGAACGAAGCGGTGCCGCTCAACGCCGTGTAATCCGCGCCCGCGCCCGCCGTGCCGCTCACGGTGTAACTCACGGTGAGATTGCTCGCCGTGGAACTGGTGCGCGTGAAGGTGAACGTGCCGGTGTTCGCGCCCGGCTCGCTGGCGTTCGCGTCCGTGGCCATGACCGTGACCGTGGGCGGCACGACGACGGTGAGCGTCGCGACCGCGCTGGTGATGGAACCCGCCGCATTGGTGATCACGAGCGCGTAATTGCCCGCGTCCGCCGGCTGCACGCTGGCGATGTTGAACGACGCGGCATTCGCGTCCGCGAGATTCGTCCCGTTGCGCCGCCATTGAAAACTCAGCGGCGCGGTTCCGCCCGCGACCACGGAGAAGTCCGCGCTGTTCCCGATGATGACCGTGAGGCTCTGCGGCTGGTTGGTGATGGACGGCGGCACCAGCACGGTGAGCGTGGCGACGAGGCTGGTGGTCGAGCCGAAGGAGTTGCTGACAACCACGCTGTAACCGCCCGCGTTCGCCGGCTGAATGTTCGCCAGCGCATACGCGGAACTGTTCGCGCCCGCGAGGTTCGTCCCGTCGAAGCGCCATTGATACTGCAACGCGCCGCCGCTGGCCGTGACGATGAAGGTGGTGTTGCTACCCGCGATCACGGTGCGGCTCTGCGGCTGTTGCGCGATGAGCGGCGGAGCCTGCACGGACAGGCGCGCGGGTCCGCCGAGCGCCACGCCCCACTGGTTCGCGACGAGCACGGAGTAAAGCCCCGCGTTCGTGGATTGCGCGTTCAGAATAATCAGGACGGAGTTCGTCGCGCCCGAAATGGTCGAGCCGTTCCGCCGCCATTGGTAAGCGAGCGGGGCCGCGCCCGCCGCGCCCACACTGAAGATCACATTGCTGCCGCCCGCCACGACCAAGTCGCCGGGCGCGCTGGTGATCGTCGGCACTTGTCCGCCGGAGAAACCCGTCTCGCCGCCCGACGTCGGCACGCCGGCGATCCAGTTCACGGGATCGTTGCCGTAGTCGGTGGCGATCAGGCGCTGAAGCGAAAAGCCCACGCCGTTCGTGTTGCCATCCGCAGCGGAAGGCCACGGTGCGCGGTCCGAATACTTCACGCGCTCGACGAGAATGTACGGCACGAGTCCCGCGTCCGGACCGCTGGCGACCGGCGCGTCCGGGCGCTTGAGTTCCAAGGCGTCGCTGCTGTTGTCGAGCTTGCCGCTCCACGGGCCGAGGATGACGACGCTGTTGTCCAGGCCGTGCTTCGCGCGGAACGCCGCCAGCGCAGGCGCGTTCGTCACCGGATCAAAACTCACGACGAGCGCGTAATTGTATTCGGGGATGATCACGCCGGGCGGGAAGTTGAAATCCACCGCGTCGCGCAACCGCCAGGTGTTGGTGGGATGAGCGAGATCGTAGGCCGCGACGGGCGACGCCGTGGGGTTATGAATCTCGATGAACTCATCGAGCGTGTTGTCGTTCGTGCCGTTGTCCGGCGGATGATAGTGAATCTCGTTGATGATCAGCGGGCCGACGAGCGGATAGGCATTGGTCGTGCCGAACGTGCGCGCGCTCATGGCCACGAAATCATCACCGCTGCTCTTCTCGTAACGTCCGAAAGCAACGCCGTCCGCCGCCGGGCCGAACTTCACGTTCGCGCGATAGCCGGTGAGCGCGCCGTTCGCGTCGGCAATGCTGAGGATGATTTCGTCGTCCTTGAAACTGTTGAGCGCGAAGCTCGGCGGCACGTCGTCCGCCGTAGGATTGAACTGCGCCTCGTTGAAGATCACGAAGCCGCGCGCCGGGATGATCGCGCCCGGCGGAATTTGAAAGCGCTTCAAGTCCTTGCGCGCGTTGCTCAGGAACCATCCGCCCACCGCCAGGTCCACGTCGCCGGGGTTGCGCAATTCAATCGCCTGCACGAGCGGCAGCGTGGCGCGCGTCAGGGCTTCGCTGATGACGACGCTGTTCGCGAGCGGCAGCCAGTTCGCCTCCTCGGGCGAGGCGCTCTCGGGGAAGGCGGTGAAGTTCGTCGCGCCATCCGGCAGGCGGCCGTAGGACACGCCGGACTGCGCGTTCGTGTAGGTGATCACGTCCACGGTCGAGAGCGTGCTGTTGAGGACACGGTAGAGACCGATGCCTTCCGTGGCGGCGAGCTGGAAGCTGACGTGATCGCCGCCCGCCGCCGTGTTGTTGTCCGCGATGAATTGCAGCCACGCCTCCGGTCCCGCGCCGATGAAGGACCGCGCGCGAATGGAATGCTTCAATGGATTCGACTGATCATCGGTGAGATACAGACCGGCCAGCGAGACGGGCCGGGGGCCGGGGTTGAACAGCTCGAACCAGTCGTCCTCACCGGCGGGAGGATTCGGCATCCACTCGTTGATGCGCAGCGCAGTGGGATTGCCCAGCGGCACGGTGACATTCGCGGAGCCACGGGTCGGTGCGGTCAGCGTCCACGAATTGTTCTGTCCCGGCGTGGCCCGGCCCAGCGCGAGGTCGGCGACTTGCACGCCATAGACCACGCCGTCGAGCAGCGCGCCGCCGACCGACGCGCGGTGGAAGAGATACACCGCGCCGCTGTCCGCGCTGAGTTCGAAGCCGGCGTTGAAAGGTGAGTAAGGCTCCGTGTCATCGAACTCCACGACGTAGTAACCGCCAGCGGGAATGGCCGCGCCCTGCGGGAAAACCCAGCGGCGCGGGCGGCTCAAATCATCCGTGAGGCTGAGGTCGGAAATGTCCACGAGGTTGGTCGAGGGATTGAACAGCTCGACCCAGTCCGTGATTTTCCCGTTCACGTTCGTGAAGGACTGGTTCTTGGTGAAGACCTCGTTGAGCACGACGGGCGTGCTGAGGAAGTTGGTCACGAAGCGTTGCGAATCCAGGCCGATCGCCATCGCCAGATCGCTGCTGGTGGAGCTTTGGTTATGAACTTCAATCGCGAGGTAGTTCGTGCCTTGGATCAAGTTGGGCAGCGTGATGGGGATACCGCTGATGATCGGCGCTGTGCCGCTGACCAAGGCCGGGCGCGTCGCGTAAAGCACGGTGACGCTCGCGTCAAAGTTGTAGCGGAAGACTTCCACGCCGTTCAGGAAGAGCACGCAGCCGTCATCGAGGATGTGCGAGAGGACGAAGCTCACGCCGTTCGTTGGGCCGCTGAAGACGAACGAGCTGCGGAAATAAACCGTGGTCTGGCGCGGCGTGGCGAGCGGGATGGTGGTGCCGGTCGGGATGGGGGGAGTCGCGCCGTCGGTTGAGCCGAAGAAGAGCGCGTTGCCGGCGGTCCACGACGCGTCGTTGTAATTCGTCGCGCGCCACGCCGTGCCGAAGTCAATGCCCGACGCCTCCATGCGCCACGGATGCGTGAGCGGGATAACGGTGGTGTTGACGGGCGTGATGGTGATGGTCTCGCCGGGATTGCCCGCGCCGGGGGTGGGCTGCGTGAAGGACACATAAAACGCCACGCCATCCGGGCTGCGGCCCTGCGACACGTCCGGCACCTGCGTCTGATAAACAATCATGTCAATCAGCACGCCGTCCGGGCGCGCGAGAGAAATCCAGCCGCCCTCGGCAGAAAGTTTGAAGTTCAAATGGTCCGCGCCCGCCGCCGCATCTTGATCCGCAAGGAACGCGCGCCAGCCGCCGCCCGCGATGAAACTCAGCGGTGCAATCGGACTCTCCAACGGGGTGCTCTGCGGAATGTGCGAGAAGGCCAGCCCGCCCAGCGCGACGGGCAGGGGATCGGGATTGAACAGCTCGATGAAGTCGCTCTGGAAAATGCCGCCCGCCGCCGAAAGCCATTCGTTAATTTTCAAACGCGAGAAGTCGCCCACGGGTTGCACGACGTTCTCCGCGCCCAAGGTCGGGATGTTCAGCGCCCACGTTCCATCCGCGAGTCGGCCGATGGAACGATCCGGCAACTGCCAGCCGAAGACCACCGAGTCGCGCAGTCCGCCGCCGCTGATCGGCGCGTCGTAGAGATACACGCCCTCGCCAGTATCTTTGAGGCTGAAGCCAAGGAAGGTCTGGCCCGCCGCCTCGCCGCTGCCCGCGATCAGCACGAGGAACGCGCCGGGCGCGAGCGTGGTGCCGGCAGGGAAAACATATTTGCGCGGCACGAGCGGATCGTCCGTCAGGCTCATGCCGTCGAGCACCACGGGTTTCGTGCCGGCGTTCTTCAGTTCGATCAAATCAGGAAAACCTCCGCCCGCCGGCACGGCCTCGACATTGCTCGCGAGGACTTCGTTGATGACGAGCCGGTTGAGATTCGTGTCCACGATCCAAGTGCGCGACGCGGTGATGTTCGAGGCGAAGGACGAGTTCGTCGGATACACGAACAGGTCGTCCTGATAAAAGCCCACGTCGTTGCGGCCCACGGCATACACGGTGTGCGGGCCGTTGCTGAGATTGCTCAACGCGATGGACGGGAGGTTCGTGAACGGCGGCAAATTCGTGACCGTGATGACCGCGCTCCACGGGCCGTTGTCGAGTTTCCAGCGGAAGGCGGTCCAGGCGAAGGGCTGCGGCGCGTTCGTGCCCCAGTTAAAAATGCCGCCGGGTCCGAACGTGACCGTGGCGCTCGATGACGTGTTCGTACCCTCCGGCGCGCGGATGGCGATGCCGGGCGGATTCAATCCACCGATATTGCGCGCTCCAAAACCTGCGCCGAACGCCGGTGAACCGGAGAGCAGTTGAAAGGCCTGACGCACTTGCGCCGCCGTGGCGTTCGAGACCGCCACGCCCGCGAGCGCGGCGAGATTCAAACGCGGATCGAGGTAGCGGTTGCCCGTGCCGGGGCCGTTCCAGCCGTTGGTCGTGCCCTGAAGCGCAGGCGGGAAAATGTTGTTCTCGAAAATCACACTGAGGTTCGCGGGGTTGTAGAAACGCTGCAAGGTGCCCGCGTCGTGAATGATGTTGTGCGCCGCATACAGGCCCGAGCCGATGGCGGGATCGGGCAGCACGATATTGTTGTCCGCCCAGTTGAAGACGGAGATTTGGTTCGCGGGCGTACCGCTGTTCTCACGCGCGACGTGCGACACGGTGTTGTAGAGAAACGCCACGCGCCCGCCCGCGTTGCCCACCGACGTGGAGTTGCCTTTGTTCAGGAAGACGTGGTCCACGTCGTAGAAAATGTTGTTGATGATCGTCCAGTCGGAGTTCTGCCCGAGCGTGTCCACGCCGCCGGAAATCGCGCTGGCCGTGTCGAGCGGATTGTCCGTGCGGTTTGGATCACGGTGCGCGTGCAGGAAGACGTTGCCTTCAATCCACGCGTCGGTGCTGTCGAGGTCGAGATGATCATCGCCCGCGCCGTCGAAGATGTTGCCGATGATTTGCAGCACCGCGCCGGGGCGATGGCCGCCGGTGAAATCAATGGTGTCGTTGAAACCCCAGGTGTGGCCGAAATAGTTGTCGCGGAAGATGCCGTAGCCGCCCGGACGAATGCCGTTCACGCCGTGCAACATTTCCGGCTGCCCGTCGCTGGCCGGCACCGGCGCGGGATAAGTCGGAAACACGCAGTGCTCGATGATGAACGACGACGCATCGAACGAGATGTATTGCACCGCCGGTGTCGAAGGCCAGGTGCAGTGGCCGAAGAACACACGCGAACGGTTGACGTGAATCTGCGCGGTGTGGCTGCCGATGGTCGTGCCGCCGCTGGAATCAAAATCCACGTAGGTGAAGCGATTGTCGCCGACGGCATCGAGCAAGTTGAGGCTGCCCCAGTTGCCGGCGACGGCGGGATTGCGCCCGAAGCGGATGCGCTGGGTCTCGGTGCCTTGCGCCGCGATACGCGCGGTGTCGGTGTCCACGGTGAGCGACGCGCCCGGCGCAAAATAAACCGTGGTGCCCGGCTCGATGATGAGCTGCGCGTCCTCGACCACGATGACGGCCCCGCTGATCTGGTAAGGCCCGCCCGTCGCCGTCCAGGTGACTTCACCGCTGATGATGCCGCTCACGTCGGTGGTGATGCCGGTGTCGTACCACACGTCGAGAAAGGCTCGCTCGAACTCGCGCCCGTTCGCGTCGAGCGATTGCACGAGCACGCGATTGAGGCCGGGCAACAGCGCGACGGAGCCGGACCAGCTCACGGTCCACGCGGTCCACGCGGCGGGCGAGCCGTTGACCAGCACGGAGCGCGTCTCGATGGCGTTGGCGCGGCCGGAGAGCGTGGTCGTGGCCGTGGTCGCGCGCGGATAACCGTTCTGCACCGCGAGCGCGTGATTGACGGTGAGGGCCAGCGGAATTTGCGCGCGCACGCCCGCGTTGCGGTTGGAGGAAAAGTTTTTCATGTTCGCGATCACGCCCGCGCTGACCCAACTGCCGAGATGTTGATCGAGCGTGGCGCTGACCGTGGGCGGGGCGAACGCGGTGGCCATGAGGTTCGTGAGTGTGCGGAAATAGAGCGGCGCGAACGCGGGGAATTTCAGGAAGCGGTTGACGGATGCGACGGCGGTGGCGCGGAAGACGTCCGAGTTCACGTTGCCCGCCGTGTCGCCCTGTCCGAGCACGGTGTCGAAGTCGTGGCCGAGCAAAAGGAAGCGCGTGTCGAAGACGCCGCGATACAGGCCGAAGTCGTCGCCGCTGCCCGTGCCGAGGCTGGTCTCGCGGCTCTCGAGCAGCGAGAAAGTGGCGAAGTAGGTCATCCAGGCCGGCACGTTCACGCGCGCAGAAACGGCGGCGGCGTAATTCACGTCGGGCGTGTTGTTCAGCACCGAGGTGAGATCGATCAGGTCGGTCCAGTCGTACTCCGCGCCGTTCGAGGTCTTGCTGTAGCCGGCGTTGAGGTAGCTGTTCGGATCGGTGCCGAGGTAGGCCAGCGTGGTGTTGTGACCGCCGGAGGAGGCGCGATAAAGGTTGCCGTTCGAGTCGCTCGGGAAATGGCGGTTGGCGTAATCACCGTCCGGCACCTCCTGTTGCGCGTAGGAATTCGCACCGAGCAGGTTCACGTTGTTGACGCGCACCTGCACCGGCTTCTGGTATTCCGCCTGGAGTCCCGCCAACGCCGCGAGCGCCGCGCCCGCGATCTGCGAATGCGGGTATTGCGAATTCAAGTTGAGCGCCGTGACGCCTTTCCAACGATCATCCGCCGCGAAGTTCACGCGGTAGTTCGGTATCGCCGCGCCGCGGCTGCCCGCACCCCGACGACGAAAACCGGTGCGGTGCTGCTGCTCGGTGCCGTTCGGGTCCACGGAGACGAAAGTGCCGTTGGCCGCCGCGTCGCTGTTTTGCAGGCCACCGGAAATGCTGGCGAGGAAGGCGCGTTCCGTCTCGGTGAAAACAATCCGGTAGTACGGCTGCGTGCCGGAATACGTCGTGTCGTCCACCTGATAGACCGCGTTCGCGCCGCTGGTCTGCGGGAGAATCGCGCCGCCCTGATCCGGCGCGCTGCGCGCGGGCGCGGGCCAGAGCCGGTTGCGCGCGCCGCTGTCCGTGGCGGAGAGGTAATACTCGATGACCGCGTTGTTCGCCGCCGCCGGAATGGTCGCGCCGAACAGACCGTCGCCCGCGAGATCGTCGTTGTGCGCGCCGTCGTCAAACAGGGTCAGCGAACTGAACGCGGGCGGCGAGGCAGACGAGGCGTTGCGGTAGAACAGTGTGATGGTGAGACCGGTGGTCAGTTCGTCGTCAATGCGGGCGGTGATTCTCACGGCGTCGGTCGAGCGCGGGACGAGCGGGAAATTTGCGACGCGGCTGATGAAGGGCGCGCTGTTCGTCTCACGCACGGAATTGCTTGTGCCCGGTGTGCCGCCCGCGCCGACGCTGCCCGACCAGTTTTGTCCGAGATCATTCGGACGCTCAGGATTGATGAGTTCCAAAGTGTTGCCGCCGCCGTCGTGCGGCGCGAGCCAGTCCCAGCCGCGCAGGCCGAGTGCATCCGCCGACGCGCGCGCGCGCACGGCCCATTCGCCACTGTCGGCGTAGTGGACGGAATTCACTTCCTCGCCCGCGCCGTTGAGGAGGCGGAGCGTGTCGTCGGTGTTGCCCAGGCGTCCGGTCCAGTCGCCGACGACGTTGGTCACGCCGGGATAGTTGGCGAGAAAGTTGGTGCGGTTCGCCGCGACCACGAGATAGCCGCCCGCCGGGAGCGTCAGGTTCGTGAAAGTAAATTCCAGGCCGCGCGTCAGCCGCCAGCCGTCGAGGCTC
Source organism: Akkermansia sp. (assembly GCA_043757045.1). Classification (GTDB taxonomy): domain Bacteria; phylum Verrucomicrobiota; class Verrucomicrobiia; order Limisphaerales; family SIBH01; genus JANNGC01. Next base: position 45,673 of record JAYVQC010000212.1, read on the forward strand.
ACGGCGTTCGAGCCGCGGTTGAAGAGTTCGATCCACTCGCGTCCCGTGTCCTCCGCCTGCGCGGCGGTGTGCGGCGGGTGATACATGATTTCATGGATGAGCACGTCGGCGGCCGTGGCGGGCAGCACGAAAAGACACGCGAGGGCGAGCGCGGAGACAAACCGTTTGTTCATAGCTTTGGGCAACACAGGAGAATGCGGCCCTACGCTGCCCGAACAGCCCGTGGATTCAAGCCGCAAGATGTAAAACGGCGGGGCGGCGAGCGTGCGCTGGCGTTGGTGAACTGAACGGGCCAACAGCCGTACGCTACCACGTTGCGCGTGTGGAACTGGCGAAGGTCGGAAATTTGTCCTGGTGATTTTCATCACCGGGCTGGCGAATGGGCGCGAGAGCAGCCCGTTCCTGGCGCGCGCATTGATGAACGAACTGTAATGATGGGAAGCTTGTTCCGGCGCTCCGGCTGCGTATCGTCGCGCCTTCCAACTTCCGGCCCACTTCGTTTTTGGCGACCGGTGGTTCGCTGGATGTTGACTGATGAGAAAGTCCCTGTTGTTTGCGGTCACGCTGCTCACGCTGGTTTCACCGGCGCGCAGCGAAGTCGCCTGGACCGCGCCGGCCTCGGCGGCGGAGGTGAAGCCGCCGTTTGCCGCCGAGCCAAAAGTCATCGCCGTGGGCCAGTCGCTCTATGAAGAACGCTGCGCTGATTGCCACGGCAAGAATGGCAACGGCAACGGACCTGGCGGCTCAGACCTGGAGAAGAAGCCGACGAATTTCACCGACGGCAAAATCCTGAAGCAGACGGACGGCGAGCTGTACTGGAAGATCACCGAAGGCCACAAACCGATGCCGTCCTATCGGAAAAAACTGTTGGACGAGCAGCGTTGGCAACTCGTCCATTACCTCCGCACTTTCGCCAAGAAGCAGTAACCCCCAACCAAGGACTCCATGCATCCCATGATCAAGAACCTGCTGACCGTCACCGCCGTCTGCGCCCTCGGCAGCACTGCGCTGGCGCAGGACAATGTTGTCATCCCCAAGGTCGAGTGGGAAAAATTCCTCAAGGAACACGAGGAGATGAAGCGCACGCTCCAGGAGATGCAGGGCTTCAAGGCCAAACTGGAGCAACCCTACGGCGGCAGCACCAACATGAGTCCCGAGATCGCGCGCGAGTTCGAGGCGGTGCGCGACATGGCAAGGAAGAGTTTGCCCGGCACGGACAAGATGCTGCTCACCGGTTACGGCACGGCGGGTTACAACCAGTTAAACCATCAGGACAAAAGCTTCAGTGCGCAGTTCAATCCCATCCTGCTCTGGAAGATCAGCGACAAGCTGCTCTTCGAGGGCGAGCTGGAGCTGGAATTGGAAGACGGCGAGACCGCGACCAAGCTGGAGATGGCCCAGCTTTCCTATGTGCTGAACAACTACATCACTTTCGGCGCGGGCAAGTTTCTCAATCCGATGAACGCTTTCGTGGAGCGTTACCACATGGGCTGGGTCAACCGTCTCCCGGACAAGCCGCTCGCCGTTTATGACGGCCTGCTGCCCGAGACCTACGTCGGCGCGCAGGTGCGCGGCGCGGTTCCCGCCGGCCCGACGAAATTCACCTACGCCGCCTTTGTCGGCAATGCCCCCACGCTCACCACCGAGGCCGGTGAAGAGCAGGGCATCCTGAACTGGGACAACTTCAGCAACGCAGGCAATCATCTGGCCTACGGCGGACACGTGGGTTTCCAGCCGCTGCCTGAGTTTGAAGTCGGCTACGGCGTCCACTACTCCGAGGTCGGCCCCGCCCATGACCGCCGGGTGAACGCGCTGCTGCAATCCGTGGACGCGAGCTACGTGCGCGACTCCGAGAAACTCAGGGGCACTTTCCGGGTGAACGCGCAGTGGGTCTGGTCCGACGTGGACCGCTTCACCTACGAGGACGAGAGCGGCACGCCGTTCAGCTTCTCGAACAAGCGCGTCGGTGGCTACGCGCAGCTCGCCTACCGGCCCACGCACCTGGACAACGCGTTCGTGAAAAACCTTGAAGGCGTCTTCCGCTACGACATTTTCAACCAGAAGAAAACCCCGGCGGCGTTCGACGAACAGCGTTACACCGTGGGCCTGAACTACTGGCTCACGCCCATGACCGTCTTCAAAGCGGCCTACCAGTTTGATGACAAGAAGGGAGCGCAGGACAACAACGGCGTGCTGCTACAGTTTGCCACCGGCTTCTAAACTGGAAGGAATTGAACCCATGAAAAAAATCTTCACTCTCACCTCGTTGGTCGCGGCCCTGGCCGGGGTTGTTTCCGGCTGCACCACCGGCGGCGCTTCACACGACACCACCTCGGCCAAGGAAGTCAGCGGCTCGAAGCTCTGGGCACAAAACTGCGCCCGCTGCCACAATTCCCGTTCGCCCGCCAGCTACAGCGACGCGCAATGGGAAGTGGCCATGCTCCACATGCGCGTGCGAGCCAACCTCACGGACACCGAGCAGAAGACCATCCTGGAATTTCTGCAGGGCGGCGGCCAGTAGCACGCTCAGAACCTTTCCCCGGTCAGACCAAACAACCGAGATCAGACGCCGAGGGGCGGCCCTCAGAAGGCGCCGGTCGGCGTGCTGTTTTTTTGGGGGCGGATCCATTTCGCGGTCAGCGGCGATTCGGAATTCACAAGCCGGAGCAGGGCCCTCTTCCCTTTTTGCTTTCCGCGCCTGCAACGCCGCACCTTTTCTCCCGCGCAATTTTCCAATGGGAAATCTCCCGCGCCTCGCTACCCTCCGCCCGTGCGCACTGTGATTTACCCCGGCAGCTTTGATCCCTTCACCAACGGCCATCTCGACATCGTGCAGCGCGCCACCAAGCTCTTCGACACGGTCATCGTGGCCGTGGCGAACAACGAGGGGAAGAAGCCGCTTTTCAGCCTAGACGAGCGCGTGGCGCTGGTCGGCGAGTCCGTGCGCGAGCTGCCGAACGTGAAGGTGGACACGTTCAACGGGCTGCTGGTGAATTACGTGGAGGCGTGCGGCGGGCAGGCGGTCATCCGCGGGCTGCGCGCCATCTCGGACTTCGAGTTCGAGTTCCAACTGGCGCTCATGAACCGCAAGCTGAATGAGCGCGTCGAGACCATCTTCATGATGCCGAAGGAGACCTACACGTTTCTCAGCTCGCGCATCATCAAGGAAATCGTGCGCCTCGGCGGCGACATCCACGCCTTCGTGCCAGCGCATGTGGAGGCGGCGTTGAAGACGAAATTAGCGAAGTGAGACTGATGTGGAGTGACGCGCATTTGACGACCTTCGCCCCAAACCATTACTGATGACCCAGAAACGGAGGCCAACATGCCACTGACATTTAACATCCGACATCTTGAGACCGAGGATTTGCCCTTCGCCGGCGAACTGCCGGTCGCGGAACTGGAACTCGACTGGCCGGACGACCTGGTGCAGTTCACCGGCCCGCTGGCTTACGACCTGACGGCGGAAAGTCTGGACGACTCCTTGCTCGTGCGCGGCGACCTGACGTTGCCGTTGGAACTGACCTGCGTGCGCTGCCTGAAGAAGTTCAGCAGTCCGCTGCGGTTGGAGGACTGGGCCTGCCATCTGCCGCTGACCGGCGAGGACGCGGTGAGTGTCTCGAACGATTTGGTGAACTTGACACCCTACGTGCGGGAAGACATTCTCCTCACCCTTCCGCAACATCCGTTGTGTGAAACGGAGTGCGGCGGCTTGAAACTGCCCGCGCGGAAGGAACCAAGCGTGGCGTTTGAAGAAGTGCCGTCCGCCTGGGATGAACTCGATAAACTGAAACTGAAAAATTGATATGGGTGTTCCCAAGAGAAAACCTTCGACGAGCCGCATGAAGATGCGCCGTGCTTACAACAGCGTGCTCAAGCTGCCGCAAATCAGTTCCTGCCCGCAGTGCGCGGCGGCCTACCGGCCCCATCGCGTCTGCCCGGCCTGCGGCTACTACAAGGGCCGCCAAGTTCTGACCATCAAGGCCCGAGCGTAATTTCCCTTTGCCACAAGAGCGCGGACGAGTATTTCTCTTCGCGCTCTTGTTGTTTTATGCGCATCGCTGTTGACGTCATGGGCGGCGACCACGGTTGTGGCGTCGTCGTTTCTGGAGTCAAACTCGCGCTCACGTCGCCCGGCCACGAGCGCATCAAAAAACTTTTCCTCGTCGGCGCGGAAGCCGAAGTTCGCGCCGCGCTCCTACTTCACGCCTGCGCCGATGCCCGTGTCGAAGTCGTCAATGCCACGCAGGTGTTGACGATGGAGGACAACCCGCTCACCGCCATCCGCCGCAAGAAAGATTCCAGCGTCGTCCGTGCCGTGGCCTTGGTGCGGGATGGGAAGGCGGACGCCGTGGTCTCCCTCGGCAACACCGGCGGACTCGTCGCCGCCGCCACCTTCGGACTCGGACGGCTCGAACACGTCAAGCGCCCCGCCATCGTCACCGTGATGCCGACGGTGAAAGGCCACTTCGTCATGTTGGATGCGGGCGCGAATCCTGAGTGCGAGCCGTTGCACCTGTTTCAATTCGCCCTCATCGGCTCCACGTACGCGCGCGAGATGCTCGGCATCGCGAAGCCGCGTGTCGGCATCCTGAGCAACGGCAGCGAGGAGTTCAAAGGCACCGACCTGACGCAGCAGGCGGCGGAGATGTGCAAGCAGTCGGAGTTGAATTTCATCGGCTACGTCGAAGGCACGGATATTTTTGCGGACAAGGTGGATGTGGTCGTCACCGACGGTTTCACCGGTAACATTGTTTTGAAAACGGCGGAAGGTCTGGGCAAAACCATCCTGCACATTTTGAAGAGTGAGATGACGGCGACGCCCGTGCGGAAACTCGGCGCGCTGCTCGCGAAGGAAGGTTTCCGCACGCTGAAAAAGAAAATGGACCCCGAGGCGCATGGCGGCGCGCGCATCGTCGGTCTCAATGGGATCGTCGTGAAAGTCCACGGCTCCGGCAGCGAGCGCGTGGTCGCGAACACGCTGCGTCAGCTCGCCGAGACCGCCAGCCAGCATTTGAACGAACGCATCGCCGCCACCATCGCGCGCGCCCAAGAATCCAAATCCGTTCCCGCATGAAAACCACCACGCCGAAAAAATTCCGGAACCCGCGCGCGAAGAACAATTACACGAGCCGCTCCTGCTCCATCGCCGCCGTCGGCTCCTACGTGCCCGAGCGCATCCTGACCAACGCTGACCTGGAGAAGATGGTGGACACCACCGACGACTGGATCATGTCGCGCACCGGCATCCGCGAGCGGCGCATCGCGGCGGCGGATGAATTCACCTCCGACATGGCGACGAAGGCCGCCTTGCTCGCGATGGAGCGCGGCAACATCAAGCCTGAGCAAATTGACCTCATCATCGTCGCGACCATCACGCCCGACATGCCGTTTCCCGCCACAGCCTGTCTCGTGCAGCAGAAGATTGGCGCGTTTCGCGCGGCGGCGTTCGACATGGAGGCCGCGTGTTCCGGCTTTATCTATGCGCTGGAGATCGGCCAGCAGTTCGTGATGTCGCACACCTACGAAACGGTGCTCGTCATCGGCGCGGAAAAACTTTCCTCCATCATCAACTGGCGCGACCGTAATACCTGCGTCCTCTTCGGCGACGGCGCGGGCGCGGCCATTCTCCAGAACCGCCCGGACACCCACGGCCTGCTCACCGCCTGCATGGGCGCGGATGGCTCGAAGGCCGACCTCCTCTCGCTCCCCGGCGGCGGCAGCAAATGCCCGCCTACCGCGCAGTCCGTTGCCGACGGCCTCCACTACCTCCGCATGGACGGCAAAGAAACCTTCAAGAACGCCGTCAACGCCATGTACACCGCCGCGCAAGAAGTGCTGCGCCGCTGCGAAGTGGACATCACGCAAATCAAATGCGTCATCCCGCACCAGGCCAACCAGCGCATCATTGATGCCGTGGGCGAGCGCCTCGGCGCGACCACCGAGCAGGTCTTCGTGAACCTGCACAAGTACGGCAACACCTCCGCCGCCTCGGTGGCCATCGCCCTCGATGAAGCCGTGTCCTCCGGCAGATTCCAGCGCGGCGATTTGATTCTCCTCCTCGTCTTCGGCGCGGGCCTGACCTGGGGCGCGGCGGTCATCGAGTGGTGATGGGGGAATCCACATGGAAAAGTTTTTGAACCGCTAATGGACGCTGATAAACGCTAATGTAGGAACTACGAAGCAACCCGCCCTGCCCCTTTTCCATCAGCGTTTATCAGCGTGAATTAGCGGTTTCAAAAATCCCCAGCCCCAACGGGGCGTCATTCGATAGCCCAGGGCGCAGCCCTGCAAGGGGAACCATTTCGAGGGCACAGCTTGGATAAATCACCTTGCTCGGCGTGGCGAAGAAAAGCGGCGCTAAAGCGACCGCACTCCAAACGCTGGCGCGTAGCAGTGAACGCCTCGCGCCGCGCGGAGCGTTTGGAGTGCGGTCGCTTTAGCACCGCTTTCGGACGGCGGCTCATCATGTTGTGCCGCCCTTTCAGGGCTTGAGTCCATGACGAGCGCGCACCCAGGGCGCAGCCCTGGGCTGGCGAATGGCGGCCCTTCGGGCCTGAGACGGCACCGGCGCGGAGCGATGCCGTGATGGTAGCCGTGGTCCCGCC
>JAYVQC010000213.1:0-18007 GCA_043757045.1 Akkermansia sp.
TTCCCATCCACGCTCCCTCCCATTCCGCCCGGCTGGTCGCCGGGCGGGACGGGCTGGTAGCCCGTTCCACCCGTTCCGATTTCGGAGTTCGGGTTAAGCACAGAAAAAACACGCCGCACTCTCGGTGCGGCGTGTGGTTCAAAAAAATCTTTTCCGTTTACTTGGCCGAGGCAGGCATCGTGCCGGTCGCGAGACGCAGGGCGATTTGCTTGTCAATTTCTCCGGCGAGATCGAGGTCGGCGTTTCTCATGCGCGTGCGGACTTGCGTGGTCACACGGGTCATCTTCGGGTCCACGGCCTCGACCTTCACGAGCACGGTGCGCGTGTCAATTTTGGCGGTGAACGTGGACTGCATCACGTCCTCGTGAATGATGAGGCCGTTGGCCGAGAGCACTTCTTTCGCGGCACCCCAGGTTTGCAGCACCGGGCGCTCATAGACGCGGACGATTTTGTCCTTCATCAGCGGGTTGCCCGCGAGTTTGCGGTTGTCCACGGTGCTGACGCAGCCAGTGGCGACCAGCGCCAGAACCAAGATTGTCAAAAGCCAGAAAGAGTTTTTTCTCATGCGCCGGGATGCAAACAGAACCGCGCTGCGCGTCAAGCTCTGAGCCGGTGGTGTTGTTCAGGAATTGTTCACAGCGCGCGGCGCGCGACCTTCCTGTCCGCAGCCAGCCTCCCGGCCGCCCCCGCCGACCGCCATCAACTGTTCTTCTCCCGCAACAACAGGCGCAGGCTGTTCAAGACCACGATCACGGTGCTGCCTTCGTGGCCGATGACGCCGAGGGTAAGCGGGATTTTTCCGAGCATGGCGCAGACGACCAGCACGGCCACGGTGCCGAGCGAAATGACGAGGTTCTGACGGATGATGGCGCGGGCGCGACAACTCAGCTTCAGCGCGGTGAGAAAATTTTCCAGCCGGTCGTGCATCAGGATCACTTCGGCCTGTTCGAGTGCGGCGTCCGCGCCGCGCGCGCCCATCGCTACTCCGATGTCGGCGGCGGCGAGGCTGGGCGCGTCGTTCACGCCGTCACCGATCATGGCCACGCGCTGGCCGCGTTCGACGAATTCCCGGATGGCTGCGACCTTTTGCTCCGGCTTCAACTCCGCGCGCACGTCATCCACGGCGAGTTGCTTTTGCAGATGCGCGGCAGCTTCGCGTCGGTCGCCGGTGAGGACCACGGTCTGCACACCGCGCGCGCGCAATTCATCAATCACCGCGCGAGCCTGCGGGCGGATGTCATCGCGCAACGTGATGCGCCCGAGTAAATCACCGTGCGCGAGCCAAACTTCGGAGAGGCCGGGGGATGGAGCCGTTTGTTTTATCGGAGCTTCTCCCTCACCCCGGCCCTCTCCCGCTGGGAGAGGGGGAAAGTTAGCCAGCTTTCGTTGAGCCTGACGTGTGCTGTCGAGGTGAGGCTGAGTGCCGTTCTCCCTCTCCCAGCGGGAGAGGGCCGGGGTGAGGGCGGACGCGGACGAATCCACGATCCAGTTTCTTCTCCCCAGCAGCACCGGCTGTCCGTCCAACTCAGCGCGCAGGCCAAGCCCAGCCACTGATTCAAACTTTTCCAGCGCGAGCACCGGCGTCCCCTGCCCTTTCCCGTAGCGCGTCACGGCGCGGGCGAGTGGGTGCGTGGAGAGGCGTTCGATGGAATAAGCCAGGGCGGTGATTTCGCTCTCGCGACCGGGCGGAAAACTTTCTACGGACTCGACGCGCAATTCACCCGTGGTGAGCGTGCCGGTTTTGTCCATCGCCACGATTTGCACGTCGGCGAGTTTCTCCACTGCGGCGCCGCCGCGAAACAAAATGCCCCGCCGCGCGCCGCTGGCGATGGCCGCGAGCACGGCCGAGGGGATCGACAACACCAGCGCGCACGGCGACGCCACGACGAGGAGCGTCATGGCCTTGTAGAACGCGCTGCGCGTCTCTGCGGTGCTGGTGAAGGGCGGCAGCTTGAACGCCAGCCACCAAACGAAAAACATCACCACCGTCAGCGCGAGAATCGAATAGGTATAGGTGCTGCCGAACTTGTCGGTGAAGCGCTGGGACGGCGCCTTGAGGTGCTGCGCCTCCTTGATGAGCCGGATGATGCGTTGCAGCGCGCTCTGGCTCGCGGGCTTCGTGACCACAGCCTCGACTGCGCCCCACATGTTGATCGTGCCGGAGAAAACGGAGTCGCCCACCGCCTTGTCCACGGGCGTGGCTTCGCCGGTGAGATTGGATTCATCCGCAGCCGTCGCGCCGGAGACGAGTTCCGCATCCACGGGAAATTGATCGCCCGGCTTCACGAGCAACCTCATCCCTACGGTGAGTTGTTCGACGGGAATGATTTGTTCGGAATGATTCTCGCCGAGCACGATGGCGGACTTGGGCGCGGACTTGAAGAGCGCGGAAATCTCGCGCTGCGTGCGGCCCATCGCAAAATGTTCGAGCGCGCCGGACAGTGAAAAGAGGAACAGCAACATCGCCCCCTCGCCCCACGCGCCAATGGCCGCGCCGCCGACCGCGACCGTGAGCATGAGGAAATGCACATCCACCTTGCCCTCCTGCAAATGCTCCCAAACTTCCTGCACGGTGAACCACGCGCCGCAGAGATATGCGGCGAGATGGAGCGGGAGCGTCCAGGTGCCCTTGGGCAGAAAGCTGGCGAGGGCGAGAAACACGCCGCAGAGCGCCGCCGCGACGAGTTGCTGCTTCCACTCATGTTGATGCGTCTCGGCGTCTTCAACGTGGACCTCGCGCGGGACAATGCGCGGCAGCGGAAACGCGCGCCACTTCCAGAAGCGCGGCGCGGTCGGGCAACTCACGCGTGCGATGGTGGTGGTCGTCGGCTCCTGCTGGATGTTCAACGTGCGTTTTATCGCAGGGTCGAAGGTGAGTGAACACGTTTCGCAGTTCGCGTCCCCGACGAGCAGGCGGCAGGGGGGCGACTGTTCCTGCAACGCGCGAATCTGTTGCGTGACCAGCTTTTCCAATTCCGCATCCGCCGTCCCCAGGGTCGCGAGGGCGATGGAATTCTGCGCGCGATCAATCTTCACCGCCTCCAATTTTGGAGCGCGGCGCATCACGTCAGCGACCGTTTGCACGAGGCATTTCGGCGTATCGTTCGGCGCGAGTTGGGTGGTGGAGCCCGCCATGAACCGGAGCGTAACAGGAAATGGAACAGGGGATCACCACATGATTCACCGAGGTTGCTTGCGCGATGGCGATTGTTTAGGTTCCGCGCCGCTTGGAAACTTTTGCCATGAGTGATCACGAAACGATTGAACAGGAACCGTCCGCCCATGCGGAAACCGCCGCGCCTTTGACCGAACAACAACTGGTTGAATTGAAGGAGCAGGCGGGCAAGGCCGCGCTCTATTACGAGCAACTCGTCCGCGCCACGGCGGATTTCGACAACTTCAAGAAGCGCGCTGCGCGCGAGAAGCAGGACGCGATCAAATACGCCAACGACTCGCTGCTGGAGCGGGTCATTCCCGTGCTCGACAACTTTGAAATGGCGCTCGCCGCCGCCGCCGCGCCGAACACCACAGCGGCCTCGATGCAGGCGGGCGTGAGCATGATTCAGCAGCAGTTGCGCGCCGCGATGGGCGAAGCCGGGCTGGAGGAAATCAGCGCCACCGGCCAGAAGTTTGACCCGAACATTCACGAAGCCATCTCGCAGCAGGAGACGAACGAGGTGCCGGACGGCCAGGTCGTGCAACAGGTGCGGAAAGGCTACAAACTCCGTGACCGCCTGCTGCGGCCCGCGTCGGTCGTGGTGGCGAAGAAGCCGGCGTGAGCACGCAATCAGAATGAGGAATGACGAACGGGCAGGGCGGCTGGCGCGCGGTGTTCACGCCTCGCGCCGAGAGAGAGGCGCTGCGGTTTTCGCACACCCCCTTCCCCTCACCCCGGCCCTCTCCCCCAGGGAGAGGGAGCCAGTGACTCAGCGTTCGAACAAAGGGACGCACGATTCTTGCAGAAGACTGGATGCGATTCTCCCTCTCCCGGCGGGAGAGGGCCGGGGTGAGGGGAAGGGGCCGCGATATTTTCCTGTCCTGGTCCGGACAAACCCACCAGGCCCCGCCGCGTCATTCGTCATTCGTCATTCGTCATTTTTCTAATCATGGCCAAACGCGACTATTACGAAATCCTCCTCGTGCCACGCACGGCGACCGAGGACGAAATCAAGAAATCCTACCGCCGCCTCGCGGTGAAATATCACCCGGACAAAAACCCCGGAGACAAGACGGCGGAGGACAAGTTCAAGGAACTCAGCGAAGCCTACGAGGTCTTGAACGACGCGCAGAAACGTGCGGCCTACGACCAATACGGTCATGCGGCGTTTGACCCGCGCCAGCGTGCCGGGCGCGGCGGCGGCGGTGGCGGTGGAGGCTTCCACGATCCTTTCGATATTTTCCGCGAAGTATTCAGCCAGCAGGGCGGCAGCGGCGGCGGCATCTTCGATGATTTGTTCGGCGCGGGCAGCCGGTCGAATCCCACCGGCGCGTTGCGCGGCGCGGACTTGCGCTACGACTTGGAAATCAGTTTCGACGAGTCGGCGCACGGCTGCGAAAAGGAAATCAGCGTGTCGAAGCTCGACGCCTGCGAAACGTGCGGCGGCAGCGGCGCGGAGAAGGGCGCGCACTTCGACAACTGCGGAACCTGCGGCGGACGCGGCCAGGTGCTGATGTCGCGCGGCATTTTCCAGATTCAACAGACGTGCCCCAAGTGCGAGGGCGCGGGACGCACCATTGACAAGCCTTGCCGTACTTGTCGCGGCAGCGGCCAACGCGAAAAAACTTCCAAGATCACGCTCCGCATTCCGCCCGGTGTGGACACCGGCTCGCGTCTGCGCTCCAGCGGCAACGGCGAATCCGGCAAACGCGGCGGCGGGCCGGGTGACCTCTACGTGATCATTCATGTGAAGGCGCATGAGATTTTCCAGCGCGACGGGGACGACCTGACGTGCGAGGTACCAATCAATTTCACCACCGCTGCACTCGGAGGAGACATCGAGGTGCCAACGCTCAGCGGCCCCGCACAAATCAAGATTCCGTCCGGCACACAGAGCGGCACGGTCTTCCGCCTGCGCGGCAAAGGCATTCGCAACGTCCACGGCCAGGGCCACGGCGATTTGCATGTGCAAGTTTCCGTCGAAGTGCCGGCCAAACTAAACACCGAGCAGCGCGCGAAGCTGACGGAGTTCGCGAACTTGTGCGATGAGTCCGTGAACCCGCGCAGCAAGTCGTTCTTCGCGAAGGCGAAGGAATTGTTTCGCTGAATGACGAATTGCAAATGAGGAATGACGAAGCGTCACACCTTCGGTTGGTCATTCGACATTCGACATTCGTCATTTTGAAAGATGCACCGCTTCCATCTGTCACCGAGTGATTGCCGCGGCGAGTCGCTGACGCTCGCCGGGGCCGAAGCGCATCACGCCCTGCGCGTGCTGCGCGTGCAGGACGGCGGGCGCGTGACGGTGCTAGACGGGGCAGGCACAATTCTGACTTGCGAAGTCACCGGGCGCACGCGCGACACGCTCGCGCTCCGTGTGCGCGCAAGAAATTCCGCACCCCCCCGGCCCTGCGCCATCACGCTGCTCGTCGGCGTGCCGAAGGGCAAAATCATCGAGAGCATCATCCAGAAGGCAACGGAGCTTGGTGTCGCGCGCATCGTGCCGCTCCTTTCCGAACGCGTGGTCACGCAACTCGACGCGGACGGCTCAGAGGCTAAGGCGGAGAAGTGGCGGCACATCGCTCTCGAAGCGATCAAGCAATGCGGCAGTCCCTGGCTTCCGCGTGTCGAGCCGCCGATGACGCCCGTCGCGTTTCTCTCGCGCACAGAAAAATTCGACCTCGCGCTCGTTGGCTGCCTCGAACCCGGCAGCCGTCATCCGCGCGTGTGGTTCGAGGAATTTCTGGCCGCACACCAGAAGCGGCCCGCCAGCGTCGCGGTGTGGATCGGGCCGGAAGGAGATTTCACCGCCGCCGAATACGCGGCCATTCAGAAGTCCGGCGCGCGCCCCATCACGCTCGGCCCGCTGGTGCTGCGTGTGGAAACCGCCGCGACCTATGGCCTGTCCGTGGTGAATTACGAATTGAGCGCCGAGCACAGGCGGTAGGCTTCCCATCATCAGGAGCAAACTCGGAAGATTGCACGCCCGCCATCTTCTCCTCTACAAACAGCTCATGCGAACACCCTTTGTCCTCCTGGCCGGCGCGCTGATTTGTTCCATCGCGCTCGTCCACTCCGCGCTGCCGCCGGATGTGGTGAACACGCAAAAGCCGGGCGACGCGCCCATCTCGCCGGACGCCGCGTTGAAGAAGCTCACGTTGCCGGAAGGTTTTCGCGCCACGCTCTTCGCTGGCGAGCCGGACGTGATGCAGCCCATCGCTTTCGACTTCGATGATCGCGGGCGGCTCTGGGTGGCGGAGTGTTTTTCCTATCCCGATTTCAAGGTGGAAAACCGCGACCGCATTTTGATCCTCACGGACAAAGACGGCGACGGACGTTTTGATGAGCGCAAAGTTTTTCTGGAGAACGGTCATCGCGTCAGCGGCATGACCGTGGGCTTCGGCGGCGTGTGGGTCACGAGCGCGCCAAATCTTTTGTTCTATCCCGACCGCGATGGCGATGGCGTGCCGGACGGCGAACCGGAAATCATCCTCGACGGCTGGACGCTCAAGGCCGGCCACAACATGGTGAACGGACTCGCGTGGGGGCCGGACGGCTGGCTCTACGGACGCCACGGCATCACCACGCACTCGCTCGTCGGCAAGCCGGGCACGCCGGAGAGCGAGCGCGTGAAACTGAGTTGCGCCATCTGGCGCTACCATCCGGTGAAAAAGATTTTTGAAGTCGTGGCCACCGGCACGACGAATCCGTGGGGCCTCGATTGGGATGACAACGGCCAGCCGTTCTTCTCGAATAACGTCATCGGACATCTCTGGCACGTCGTCCCGGGCGCGCATTACCAGCGGATGTTCGGCGAGGATTTTAATCCCAACGTCTATCAACTTCTCGATCAGACCGCCGATCATTTGCACTGGAATGCCGAGCATTGGAGCAAGTCCCGCAGCGGCCAAGATGAACTCGGCGGCGGCCACTCGCACGCGGGGGCGATGATCTACCTCGGAGACAACTGGCCCGCCGCCTACCGCAACCGGATCATGATGGGCAACCTCCACGGCAACCGCCTGCTCTACGACGAACTCACGCGCAGCGGTTCTGGCTACGTCGCGAAGCACGGTGGAAACTTTCTGCTCGCGAACGATCCGTGGTTCCGCGCCATCACCCTCAGCTACGGGCCGGACGGCGGGGTGTTCGTGAGCGACTGGAATGATTTCGGCGAATGCCACGACTCGGACGGCTCGTATCGTTCGAGCGGGCGCATTTACAAAATTACTTACGGCGAGACCAAGCCGGTGAAAGATTTCGATCTCACAAAACTGAGCGACGGCGAGTTGGTGAACTTGCAGAGGCACACCAACGACTGGTTCGTGCGCCACGCGCGCCGCGTGCTGCAGGAGCGCGCGGCGGCGGGAAAAATCGGTCCCGAGGCGAATATCGGACTTATGCGCATCGCGCGAGAGAGTCGGGACGTGCGGCACAAGCTGCGTGCGCTCTGGGCACTCCATGCCACCGGCGGAATGCACGCCGCGCCCGCCGGGCAGGAGGCGAGTGAAAGGTTTCCGAAACGCCTGCTCGAATCGGGCGCGCGTCCTTTCCCCATCCGCCCATTGCTCCTCGAACTGCTCGACCATTCCGACGAGCACCTGCGCTGGTGGTGCGTGCAGTTGCTGTGCGAGGACAAGAATCCACCCGCCGCGGCGCTCCAGCGTTTCGCGGTCATGGCGCGGGAGGATAAGTCGTCGTTCGTCCGGCTCGCGCTCGCGTCCGCGCTGCAACGCCTTCCGGCGTCCGCCCGCTGGCCCATCGCGCAAGGACTCGTCGCACACGCCGAGGATGCGACGGACCAAAATCTGCCGCTGATGATTTGGTATGGCATCGAGTCCGCCGTGCCGGGGAACAAAACGGAGGCGATGAAGCTGGCCGGCGCGAGCAAGATTCCGTTGGTGCGCGAGTTCGTGGTGCGGCGGTTGACCGCACCGTGAGGAAATTATTTTAACCGCTGATGAACCCTGATGTCCGGTCTTCAACTCATGCGTCCGGTTTTCGCAGACCGCTCTTCAATCCTGAAAGGATTGTATCACTCAGCCCAGGGTTGCGCGGCACGCGCTACCCTGGGTCAGAAGCCGAAAATTTTTCCAACTCTGAAAGAGTTGCATCAACGCCAAACCCTGCGAACCCGATTCAACTCTTTCAGAGTTGATGAAATCATCACACGCCAACCCAGCGTAGCGCCTACGGCACAACGCTGGGCTTGATTATCCGAATCCTTACAGGATTCAAAAATTCTCAGTGTCCCGCTGCGGTCACGACCATGACCTGTTCCAGCGTGGTCATGCCTTCGCGCACTTTTTCCAGCGAGACCATGCGCAGCGTCTTCATGCCCTGGGTGATGGCGAGGTTGCCGATCTCCATCGCGGGGGCACGGTGGATGACGAGCTTGCGAAGTTCATCCGACATGGTGAGTGCCTCAATGACGGCCATACGGCCGGAGTAGCCCGTGTTGTTGCAACGCTCGCAGCCGCGACCGCGGAAGATCTGCGAGCCGTCGAAGAAACCAGGCGGAATGCCGAGGTCGCGATACATCTGCTGCGGATACGTGACCGGCTCCTTGCAGCCGAGGCAGATGCGGCGCACGAGACGTTGCGCGCAAGCCAGGAGCAACGAAGAGGAAATCAAAAACGGCGCAATGCCCATGTCGTCGAGACGCGCGATGGCACCGGAGGCGTCATTGCAGTGCATCGTGCTCAACACCTGGTGGCCCGTGAGCGCGGCTTCAATGGCGATTTCCGCCGTCTCGGTGTCGCGAATTTCGCCGATCATCACGATGTCCGGGTCTTGGCGGAGGATGGAGCGAAGAGCGTTCGCGAAGGTCAGGCCAATTTCTTTGCGCACCGGCACCTGGTTGATGCCCGGCACCTGGAACTCGACCGGGTCTTCGACGGTGATGATGTTGTAGTCGGTACAGTTCAGCTCGTTGAGCGCGGAATAAAGCGTGGTGGTTTTGCCGGAGCCGGTCGGGCCGGTCACGAGCAGCAAGCCGTGCGGCGCGGCGACGGCGGAAGCCAGACGGCGGAACGAGTCCGGGTCCATGCCGAGCTTGTCCATCGAGGCGGACAAGTTGGACTTGTCGAGCACGCGCATCACGACCTTTTCGCCATGCACGGTGGGCATGAAGGAGACGCGCATGTCGTAGTCGCGGCCATTCACCTTCACGCGCATACGACCGTCCTGCGGGAGGCGGCGCTCGGCGATGTCGAGGCTGCTCATGATCTTGATGCGGGACATGAGCGGCACCTGCAAATTCTTCGGCGGCGGCGTGCGGTCCACGAGCACGCCGTCAATGCGGTAGCGGAGCCGGACCATTTTCTCGAACGGCTCGATGTGGATGTCGCTCGCGCGGTCTTTGATGGCCTGCACGATGATCAGATTGGCGAGCTTGATGACCGGGGCCTCATCGGAACCGGCGGAGAGCTGGTCAATGTTGACCTCTTCAACCACGTCTTTGACCGTCTCCAGGCCGTCGGCTTCATCCGCCGCCTGCTGCTCGGCGTCCTGGATGATGTCCTCCATCGTGCCGGACTTGGCGCTCTCGATCTGATGGAGCTTGTCTGTGATGGCGCGCTCGGACGCGATCATCGGGATGACTTCCAGCTTGGTCAGGCGCTTGACGTCATCTATGGCGAGGACGTTGAGCGGGTCCGCCATCGCGAGGAAGAGGCGGTTCTCCAGACGCGAGACCGGGCAGACGCGGTGATTCACGGCCACGTCGCGCGGCAGCAGTTCGGCGACCTCGATCGCGATGTTGGTGCGACCGAGGTTGACGGGCGGCACGTTGAGCACGCGGCCCATCGAGACGGCGAGGTCCTGCTCGCCCACGTAGCCCTTCTCGAGAACGAGCTTGAGCAGACGCACGCCTTCCTTCTTCTGCTGTTCGAGCAGTTCGACGACCTGTTTCGACGTGAGCAATCCGTCCTCGACGAGGGCGTCGGCGATACGTTCACCAAAAGATTTAAGTGGGCCAGCCATGTGAATCAGTAATTAGCGGAACGCACGTTTAAGCCATTTCGCGATGTCCATCGGCGGCGAGAGATACCAGAGGATGCGCGCCTGCGTGGCGGCTTCCAGCTCCTTCGCAGCCTGGCGGTTGAACGGGTTGGCGGTGGCGACCAGGATGGACTTGCTCATCTTGTCGAACGGCAGCACGCACCAGCGCTGGCAGGTTTCCATCGGGAAGGTGCGCGCGAGATCGAGATCCGCGTCATACTTGTCAAGCGGGAGATAACTGAGGCGCGCTTTTTCCGAGAGCAGCTTGAGTGACTTGTCGAGCATCACGATGGTTTTGTCCGCCAGCAACTGGACGAACGGATCCAGCGGCTTGCCGGGCGGCAGGTGCAGATTCGGCGTGTGCCAGCACAGGTCGAAATCGCCCTGGCTGATCAGTTTGCTGTCCACGAAAATCTTGTGCATCGCGACCCGGCCGTCGTCGAGATCGCTGACGAGCGGCTTGGCGGCGGCCTTGTGGTTGAAGCCGCTCTCGGTCGGCACCACCCGCTCGGCGGGCGCGCTAAACTCGTTGGACGACGGCTCGCTGCTCAGGCTGCTCGCCTTGCTCTCAATCTCTCCGAGCGCGGCCAGCGCGGCGGCGTCGTCGGGCCGGCGTTGCAGGACGCTCTCGTATTCGAGAATGGCCGACGAGAGCTGGCCCAGATGAACGTATGCCTCGGCGATGCGCCGCGAAGTGTTCACCACGTCGTCCTCGCGGTTCAGCTTGAGGTAAGCCTCCTTGAGAATTTCCAGCGACTGGTAGTCCTGCGGCTGGCTTTGCGTGATGACCTCGAACATCTCAATTGTCTGCAACAACTGAGATTCTTCTCCTGTGTTCAACGTCGTCGTCATTGGCTAAAAATCATGTGCCGGACGCACTCGCCTCGGCAGGAGAATGAGCGGACGGTTGGCAGAAAAACTTGAGACCGCAGCGAGATCAGGGCCGGGCGCGCACTTTTCGGCGGACTTCCCTCCCCGTTTCACGCAAGTATCTACACGAAGCCGATGGCCCAGAAATCATCAACGTCCTCCAGCGTTCGCGAACGCGAGCTGTTCCTCGACGCGCTGGAGCGTGAAGCCGCCGGGCGCGGCCCGTTTCTGAGCGCGGCGTGCGGCCACGACCACGAACTGCGCCGCCGCGTGGAGGAACTGTTGCTCGAACAGGCGCACGTCGGCGACTTCCTCGAAGCTCCGGCCGCCACGCCCACCGGCACGCTACGGCTCGGCGAAACCACTTTGCTTGCCGCGAACGTCACGGAGAAAGCGGGCGACCGCATCGGTCGTTACAAGCTGTTGCAGAAAATTGGCGAGGGCGGCTGCGGCATCGTGTACATGGCCGAGCAAGAGGAACCGGTGCGGCGGCGCGTCGCGCTCAAAGTCATCAAGCTCGGCATGGACACGAAGAGCGTCATCGCCCGCTTCGAAGCCGAGCGGCAGGCGCTGGCGATGATGGAGCATCCGAACATCGCGCGCGTGCTCGACGCGGGCGCGACGGAGACGGGCCGCCCGTACTTCGTCATGGAACTCGTGCGCGGCGTGCGCATCACCGAGTATTGCGACGAGAACCATCTCGCCACCGAGGATCGCCTGAAGCTCTTCACGCAAGTCTGCCAAGCCATTCAACACGCCCATCAGAAGGGCATCATTCATCGCGACATCAAGCCCTCGAACATCCTCGTCACGCTGCACGACAGCGTGCCGGTGCCGAAGGTGATTGATTTTGGCATCGCGAAAGCCACCGAACAGCGGCTCACGGATAAAACGCTGTTCACCGAGTTCACCGCCTTCATCGGCACGCCAGCCTACATGAGTCCCGAGCAGGCGGAGATGAGCGGGCTGGACATTGACACGCGCGCCGACATCTACAGCCTCGGCGTGCTGCTCTACGAGTTGCTCACGGGCAAAACGCCGTTCGACGCGGAGACGTTGTTCCGCCTCGGACTGGACGAATGCCGCCGGACGATTCGCGAGCAGGAGCCGGTGCGCCCCTCGACGAAACTGGCGACGATGGTGGACGTGGAACTCACCGCCACCGCGAGCCGTCATCGCACCGATGCGCCGAAGTTGATCCACTCGCTGCGCGGCGATCTCGACTGGATCGTGATGAAGGCGCTGGAGAAGGATCGCACCCGCCGTTACGCCACGGCCAACGATCTCGCGGCGGACATCACTCGTTTCGTGGAAGGCGATGCCGTGCTGGCGCGTCCGCCAAGCACGATTTATCGCGTGCAAAAATTCGCGCGCCGGCATCAGGTGGTTTTTTCCGCCGCCGCCATTGTCATTCTCACCTTGCTGACCGGCGTGACGGTGAGCACCTGGCTTGCGATTCGCGCGCGCAAGGCCGAGCAGATCGCGGTCGGCTCGACCGGGCGCGAAACCGTGCTCCGCAAAAAAGCCGAGCGCGACAGCGCCGCCGCGCAACTCAACGAGTACGTCGCCGACATCAACCTCGCGCAACAATCACTCACGCCCGCCGCCGCGAATTACGGACGCGCCGTGCAACTGCTCGAGAAACACATCCCTCTCGCGGGCGAGTCGGACTTGCGCAGCTTCGAGTGGCGTTACCTCCGCCAACTCGCGCGCGGCGACAATCATGTTTCGCTGCCCACGCAGGACGGCGCCGTGCAATCGCTGGCGTTCTCGCCGGACGGAAATTATCTCGTCACCGGCTTGCGCAATATGACGCCGGGCCGTCCGTCCTTCGGCGGCCTCGGCTCGCGCGACAAATTCAGCGTTTGGAATCTGCGCGCCAAATCCTTCGTCACCAATGTCTCGAAGGGCGCGCAGTCGGCGGCGTTTCTGCCCGATGGAAAAAGACTCGTGACTGTCAGCAGTTTCACGGTGCGCGTGTGGAACACGGCGGGCTGGTCGGAAGAAAAAACGTTGCCCGACAACTACGGCCCGCTCGCCCTGTCGCGCGACGGCCTGTGCCTCGCCACCATCAATCGCGAAGGCGCGAGCCTCTGGGACACGGCGACGTGGCGTGAGCAAGTCTTGCTGCCGAACGCGACTGGCCCGGTGGCCTTCTCGCCCGACGGCGCGCGCGTCGTCACCGACACGGGCGCGGGACTCGCGGTGTGGCCGTGGACGAACACCAACGCGCCGGTGCTGCTCCGCAAGTCCACGAACGTCTTCCTCCGCAGCGCCTGGCAGCGCAGCGACGGCACGATCACTTTTTCGCCGGACGGACGCTTCATCATCGCGGGCCGCAACACGCTTTCTGAACGCGGCGTGTTTGTGCTCAGCGTGTGGGACGCACAGACGGGCGAGGAAGCCGGCACCATGCCTGACGACGCCGAGCACATCGAGCACACCGGCCTCATCTCCAGCCTCGCCTTCTCGCCCGACGGCCACACGCTCGCCTCGGCCAGCATGGATTACTCGGTCCGACTTTGGGATTTCGCCTCGCGCCAGCCGGTCCGCGCGTTGCAAGGCCATGCGAGCGAAGTCTGGGCCGTCACGTTTTCACCCGATGGCAAAACCATCGCCAGCGGGGGCAGCGATGGCGCGGTGAAATTGTGGGCGACGCAGCACGCGCCCGAACAAAGCGCGCTGCCCGGCACCTGGCAGCCGGTGGCCTTCGCGAAGGACAGCCACACGTTGCTCGCCTTGAATCCGCAGGGCCAGATTGGCTTCGTCAACGCCCGCACGCACGAACTCGAACAGCAGTGGGCACTGGGCGGCCGCGACTTCCGCCGCGCGCAGGAAATTTCCGTGAGCGATGATCTCAGCACGCTCGCGCACGCGGCGGAGAACGGGACGGTGAAAATCTGGAACACCGCCACGCGCGAGGCGACCGAGTTGAAAGTCTCGGACAGCTTTGTGGACACCGCCGTGCTTTCGCCGGATGGCCACGCCCTGGTCACGACCACGCGCGGACGCAATCTTCGTTGGTGGGACTGGCGTGCCGGCACCAGCGTTCCTATCAGCAAGGAGACGCAGGAAGACGCATCCTCGCGCGAAGGCCGCACGGGCGGAGGAGGTCTGCGCAACCTGCTGCTCCTCGGCGATGCGCGCATTCACTTCGCACGCGACGGACGCACGCTTGTGGCGTTGCAACGCGGCGGCAACGTGCTGGTCTGGGATGTGGCCACGCAGAGAGCGCGGTTTGATTTCAAGATGGAGTCGCAACTGAATTCCGAATCCGCGCTCTCGGCAGATGGCGCGGTGCTGGCCGTCGGCGGCGTGGATGACTCCATCCAGCTCTACGACACGGCGACCGGCGAAGTACTCGGCACCTGCCTCGGTCACAAACAGAACGTCAGCTCCCTCGCCTTCTCCCCCGATGGCAAAACGCTGGCGAGCGCGAGCGACGACAGCACGTTGAAATTCTGGAATGTCGCGACGCAGCAGGAACTCCTGACCATTCGCCGCCTCGGTGGCGCGCTACGCGGTCTGACCTTCTCGCCGGACGGCCAATGGCTCGCGGGCGGCGGCAGTTTTTCCCAACAGTCCGGCGGACTGCGATTCTATCCGGCGCCCAGTCCTTGATGAGCGAGAGCGGTCAACCGCTCAGTTGAACCGGCCGGGTTTGGACTCCTTCTGCTTTTCCTCTGCGAGCTTTTCGCGGAGGATGTGCAGGGTGGCGAGGGTGAGTTCGCGGAGTTCGTCGCTGCGATTGGTGAGGTGGCCTTCGAGTTCGGTGATGCGCGTCTCGTAGGCCTGGATGCGCTCGGGCAGGCGCAGCGCCACGACGCGGGCTTCGAGTTGCGCGAGTTCCTCCTGCGCCTTCTGGTGCGTTTCCAGCAGCGCGGCGCGCTGCGAGTAGAGTCCTTGCACGAGACTTTGCTTCGCGAAATCTGTGAGGTCGGCGAGCGCACGTTCTTTCATGGCCTGTTCGTTGGTTGCGCCGCCCTCGGTCAGCGCGCCCACCGCCGCGCCGGGCAGCAGTTGCTTCGGCGTGCCGAGGCCGCTGCGGCGCAGCATCATCAAGAGACACGCCAGCATGGCGACGAGCGCGACGAGCGAACCGGCGATCCACCACACCGCAGCATTCGAGCCGGAGGGCGGTGCGGTCACGGCCACTGGAATCGGCACGGCCGCGGAAATGGGCGGCGCAGGCGCGGGCGCGGACGGCGTGGCCACAGCCACGACCGGAGCCACCGCCGGGGCGAGATCCAAATCCGACAAGCCGACGCGCGCCTTGCCAATTAATTTGCCGTGATGAAAACCCGGGCCGGAATCGCTGGCCGTGCCGTCATCAAAATTCCACAGATGCGTCAGTCCGTCCTCCGTGCCGTGCATCCGCTTGAACATGCCGTCGCGGATTTGCGCGAGGGTGCGGCGGTGATCCCACACGCGCACCTCGTCCATCTCGCCTTTGAAATCCTTGTCCATAATGCCACGCGCCAGGCCGCGCCCGAGCAGGTTGGTTTGCGAGACTTTGATGTCAGCAAAGGTGAGCGCGTTGGTGTGCTGCGCCACGAGGCGTCCGTTGGCGTAGAGCTGCATCCCGCCCGGCCCGCTCACGGCGGCGAGGTGGATCCATTCGTTCGTGCGCAACAGTCCGCGCCCCGTGGCCGTGAACATGGAGGACCGATCGGCCTTCGCAAAGCGCGGGTAGATGTTGAAGCGCAGGTCGGAGTTCGTCATGTGGTTGAACACGCTTACAGACTGGTAGCCCGCGCCAAACTCGAACACGCGCGAGTACCAGGCGAACTCCTTCCACTTCGCCCACACCTCGACGGTGGCCTGCGTGAGGTCGCTGAAAATGTCCGGCGGCAGTTCCACGTAGCTCCCCTGCCCGTCCAGCTTCAGGGCGCGGTTGGTGAGGGCAGTGTTCTGCGCGGAGACATTCAGCGCGGCGAGCACGAGCGCAAGCAGAAGGGCGCGCGAAAACTTATTGGGTTCAACCGATGCCTGGAGCAAGTGCATGGGCGAGTTCAGCACCGCTAAAAACTTTTGGCAAAAATAAACACACGCGCCCCGTCGTGTTTATCCGGTTGGTTGACAAAAGCAGTCCGCGCTGGAGCGCCGAGCATTGCTCGGCCTGATAACACGGCGTTGCCAAACGAGCCGAGCCATGCTCGGCGCTCCTTGGTCAACCAACCGGATAGGCAGGCGGCCCATGATAAAATCACGACCGCATTCCGCGCTTGCCGTTCGCGCGGCGCGGGCTAGAAACGCCTCATGCGAACACTCACGCTGGCCCTGCTCCTCCTAGCGCTGCCCTTGTCCGCCGCCGACGTCGCGCGCGTGGTGCAAAGTCTGATGGCGGAGGAAAACGAACTCGCGGGGGTGCCGTTCGCCGAGGTCGTCCACGCGGCGACGGGGAAAAAAGTTCTCCCGGTGCAAGCCACCAACCCGCCCGACCGTGAACTGCTGACGAAAATTGGCCGCGCGATGGACGCCGTGCTGCGCCGGATGAACGCGCCGAACGGGCCGGCGCAGCAGAAGCGGCGCATCAATGAGGTGAGCGCGCTCTTCGAGGCAGCCATGAAGACGGAGTTGAACGCCGTTGATGGCTTCGAGTGTGACTTCCCGAAACTCGCCTCGGGCGGCAAGCAGCGCAGCGGCTATCCCGACCTGCGGCTCGTGGACAAGAAGAGCGGGCGCGTGATTTATCTCGATCCGAAACTGTTCGAGCGCGGCAGCCGGGCCAGTTCGCTCCGCACTTTTTATTACGAGCCGAAGCGCGACACGAACAAGATTCTCGATGACGCGCATCATCTCATCGTGGGCTTCGAGCATGACGGCAAGGCGGACGGCGCGTGGGTCTTTCTGGGCTGGGAACTGGTGGACCTCGCGCGCTTCCGCGTGAAACTCAAAGCCGAGTTCCAGGCGAGCAACAGAGACTTGTATCAGCCGGAAGCGGTGGTGGGACGGGGAACGAACGCAGCGGGATTGAAGCCGTGAGGCGGGATTGTTTTTGCCTCGGTCAGGATTCAAGGAAACACCCACCCGCCCCGCACGAACGTGGGATCAAGGCTTGAGGGCCGGGCTTTCGAAACGCACCACGATTTCGCCAGGCTTGGCGTAACCGAGATTGGCGCGGATCAGCCGCTCGATGGTCTTGGGATTCGTGCGCGCGGCGTCGAGGGCGACTTTGATGGTACGTTCGCGCTCCTGTTCGGTTTTGATCTTGGACTGGAGCTTGAACAGGTCCTGGCGCATGGACTCGTTCTGGCGGATGAGGGGCAGATACCACACCGCCACGGCGACGACGCCGAGGGCGAAGAGGCAGAAGATGGTCAGCTTCGTCAGCTTGTCCCAGATGCCGAGGTTCACGTTCACGGCGCGGAGTGAAGCAAACACGACGCGCGATTGGAAGTGGGAAGTGGACGGAGCGCGGACCGCCGAGTCCGCGAGTTCTAACCACGGAAAATACGGGAGACACAGAAGGGAAAAGTATCACTGCGAAGCGGCGTCCGTGGTTTTTCATTCCGTGTTTTCCGTGGTTACGCCTTCATGAACACGCGGACTCGGCGGTCCGCGCTCCGATGATTCGGGATTGGTCATTGCCCACTGATTCGCCAAGCTGCGCGGCGTTGAATTTCAACTGGTGCTCATCGCCGTGGTTTCGCCGCGCGCTCGCCATCGTGGCGGGCGCGCTGCTGGCGCTGGCATGGCTGGTGGCCAGTTGCGGGTTCACAAACAATTCCTCGATCCGCAAAGGGGACATGTCCCGCATATTGGGCAGGGCCAGGCTGTCAATCATGCCGTGCCGTTCTTTGAGCGCGGCAAGATAGGGGCGCAGCACGCGCATTTCCCACAGGGGCGGCAAGGCGGGCAAGGGCGGGGAATGTGGTGCGCTCATGGCAGGGCTACTCTGGCGGCGGTGACATAGGGGATGAAATCCTGGGGCGTGAGATCGGCTTTGTGGTCGAGTATTAATTTGCTCAACCAAAA
>JAYVQC010000214.1:0-4582 GCA_043757045.1 Akkermansia sp.
TCGCGAAGCGTTTGGAGTGCGGTCGCTTCAGCGCCGCTTTTCTCCCGGCCCGGACGGCACCGGTCATGAGCAGGCAAACCTCCGAAACTCGCCCGCGCTCCTCTCACGGGGTTTGACTGGAAGTGGCGGGCCGCAGGCGTGGAGTCGGGCGTCCTCGCCCGACGTAGAGGGCTGGCGTCTCGCCGCCCGGAAGCAGCGCCAAACGGTCGGGCATCTTCAGGAACTTCAGGCCCATTCCGCCGGGCGGGACGCCACGGCTCTACGGCCGGCGGGACGCCCGCCGCCACCTGACCGCCACTTTTATTCGCACCCCTCCTCACCCACACGTTTGACACCTGCCTTCGGTCTGTTACCAAAACGCCATGAAAATTTCCGTACTCTCCCTCTTGGTGTTGTCCGCCGTGGCGGCGGTCGCGGCGGACGCGAAATTCAAAGTCAGCGACCTCACGTTCACGCGGCCGGAGCAATGGGAATCCGTGGCCACGGTCTCCGCGATGCGCAAGGCGCAGTTGAAGATCAATGATGCGGAGAAGAAGACGTCCGCCGAGGTCGTGTTCTTCCACTTTGGCGCGAGCAATGGCGGCGGCGTGCAGGCGAACGTCGAGCGCTGGTTCCGCCAGTTCGACGGCCCGCGCGAGAAGATCAACGCCAAGACCGAGGAGACGAAAGTCGGCACGCACAAGGTCACCTACGTGCAGGCGGAAGGCACCTTCATGAGCGGCATGCCCGGCGGCCCCACCACCCCGCAGAAGGATTACGCCCTGCGCGGCGCGATCATCGAGTCGGGCGAAGGCGATGTGTTCGTGAAGCTGACCGGCCCGGCGGCGCTGGTGAAGGCTTCGGAAGCGGATTTCAAGAAAATGGTGGAGTCGGCGTTGAAGTAGGGAAACAGGTGATAGCCATCACTACGCGCATGACACATCAAAGTTGGTATGGGGTTCGCAGCATCTTCCGTTCAGACCGGGCGGAGGGTGACAAGCCGTGCCGCACCTTCGAGGAGCGGGTCGTTTTGTTTCGAGCTTCGAGTTTCGAGGAGGCACTCGCAAAAGGAGAGACAGAGGCGCAGCGCTACGCTGCGGATTGGCCACACCCAAAAGTGCTCGATCACGTCGTGGCTTTTCACATTCGCGACGAGGCGTTGCGCGAAGGCGACGAGGTGTGGTCGTGCATCCGTGCTCTCGACGTTTCCGACGAGGAGTTCATCCGCAAGTTTTACGAGGGCGAGTATGCGAGTCTCACGAATGTTTCACAGGAGCGACGTGATGCCTGACCATCTGCTCGGCTGTGTGAAAACTCTCCGAACGGCAGGTTCAGGGAGCAAGAAGGACGTTCGCAAAAAGGCTCTGCCATTCCCCTGACATTCATTCCCCTGACTTGTCCTTCTGTCCCTTTGGCTCCAAGACCAGCCGAAGAAACGAAGTCAGGGGAATAGATGTCAGGGGAATTGTTTGGGTCTGGATAATTTTGCCGCGCCTGTTTCTTTCGCCGTCGGCTTTCATCACAACGCGCTGACCGGAAACCGCCACACTGATTACTGATTCCCTTTCCCCCGCCTCCGTCTCATCCTCGCGTCGTGCTTAACGTGTTCATCGCTCTCGGAATCGGCCTCGCGCTGGGCGGCGTGATTGGCTGGTTGCTGGCCGCGCGCCGGAGTGCGACGAGCGTGGCACCCGCGGAGTCGCAGCCGCTCATCGAGGAATTGCGCAGCCGCAGCACCGCGTCCGAAGCGGAACTCGCCGACACGCGCGCGCAACTCACCGCCGCAAAAACCCAGTGTGCCACCGCCGAGGCCGAGCGCGAGGCGGCGCGGCAGCTTCTCGAACAGCAGCGCACGTTGCACGAGCAGGCCTTGCGCGAGGCGCGCGTGAGCCAGACGAAGGCGCTGGAGGATTTGCGCGAAGCCTTCCGCGCGCTCAGCGCCGAGGCCTTGCAGAAGACGCAGCCGGAATTTCTCCGCCTCGCCAACGAGACGCTCGGGAAATTTCAGGAGTCCGCGAAGGGCGATTTGAAGGAGCGCCAGCAGGCCATCGCCACGCTGGTCGAGCCGCTCAAGCAACAGTTGGAGACGTATCAACGCCGCCTGCAACAGTCCGAGGTCGCGCAGTCCGCCACGCTCGGCGAGGTGAAGCAGCAGATTGAAAATCTCGCGCTGCAAAGCCAGACGTTGTCCACCGAGACCTTCGCGCTGCGCAAGGTGCTGAGTTCCAACCAGGCGCGCGGGCGCTGGGGCGAGGAGACGTTGCGCCGCGTGGTCGAGGCCGCCGGCCTGAGCGCGCACTGCGATTTCATCGAGCAGGCGCAGAGCGACGACAAGAAGCCGGACCTCATCGTGCGCCTGCCCGGCGACCGCCTGATCATCGTGGACTCGAAGGTGCCCGACCTGGACTTCATCACGGCGGTGGACGCCGTGGACACGACGAAGCGCGCGGAGGCGCTGGCGCAGCACGCGGCGAAATTAAAGGGAACGATCCGGGCGCTGGCCGAGCGCGATTATCCGGCGCAGTTCCCGAACGCGCTGGATTTCGTGGTGTTGTTTCTGCCCGCCGAATCGCTGTTCAGCGCGGCGCTGGAAGGCGATCACGAGCTGATGATCTGGGCGCAGAACCGGCGCATCCTCATCGCCACGCCGTCGTCGCTGATCGCGATTTTGCGCTCGGTGAGCTTGAGCTGGCAGCAGCATCAGCAGACGGAGAACGCGCGGGCCATCGCGGAGGCGGCGCAGGAGTTGTTCACGCGCGTGGCGAAGTTCACCGAGCACTTTGAGAAAATCCGCGCCGGACTGGAGAAGGCGAACGGCGCGTTCAACGACGCTGTGGGCAGCTACGAATCGCGGGTCAAGCCCGCTGGAGAAAAGTTGCTGGTTCTCGGCGGCACGGACGCCGGCAAGGAGTTCAACGAAGTGAAGCCAATTGAGACGGCGCTGCGATTGCCGCCGGAGCCGACTGCAAACGCGTGAAGGAGCGCGGACCGCCGAGTCCGCGTGTTTCTGAGGCGATAACCACGGAAGACACAGAAGACACGGAATGAAGACGAGCGGACGGAATACTTCATCTCCCTTCCGTGTTTTCCGTGTCTTCCGTGGTTGAACAGTTTTCCCCGATGAACACGCGGACTCGGCGGTCCGCGTTCCGCCGGAGTTTGTATTTGCGGCGCTCTGCCGGGACGCCGCTACACTGGCGCGCATGAATTACTGGCTCGTGAAGTCGGAACCGGAAGCCTACGCGTGGGAAACCTTTGTGAAGGAGCAGCGCGCCGCGTGGACGGGCGTGCGGAATTTCCAGGCGCGCAACAACATCCGTGCGATGAAGCGCGGCGACCTTGTGCTGTTCTACCACAGCGTTTCCGACAAACAGATCGTGGGCGTGGCGCGCGTGGAGAAGGAAGCCTACGCCGACCAGACTGCCGAGGAAGGCGACTGGTCGTGCGTGGACCTCGTGCCGGTGAAGCCGCTCGCGCAGCCGGTGACGCTCGCGCAAATCAAGTCCGACCAAGCATGCGCGGACATGCTGTTACTGAAGCAATCGCGCATCTCGGTCACACCCGTGTCGGCAACGCACTTCAACCGTGTGCTGACCTTGGGCGGGACGAAGATTTGATGCTCATTGGAACCGCCTTTCCGCTGAAGCGCGGCCTGGAATTTCAATCGCCGCCGCCGTGCGACAATCCCATTGCCAGCGCGCAATTCTCGCACTTAGGATTCGCCCACTCCGGCACACATTCCGGCGCGTAAATGTCCGAATACAAAGTCAAATTCGAGGTCTTCGAGGGTCCGCTCGACTTGCTGCTTTATCTCATCAAGAAGCAGGAAGTGGACATCTACGAGGTCAACCTCACCGCGCTCGCCAGCCAGTTCATCGAATACATCGAGGTCATGCGCCAGCTCGACCTCGACATCGCGGGCGAGTTCCTCGTCATGGCTTCCACGCTCATGTATATCAAGAGCCGCGAGCTGCTGCCCGTGGACCAACAGGTCGCCGTGGAGGAAGAGGACGACGGCGAAGACCCGCGCTGGGAACTCATCCGCCAGCTCGTCGAATACAAAAAATTCAAGGACGCGGCGGCGCGCTTGCAGGAACTGGAAATCCGTCAGGAGAGCGTCTATCGCCGCGAAGCGCCCAAGCCGGTCTTCGAGTCCGAGCCAACCAAGCCGGATGTGTCCATCTTCGATCTCGTCAACGCCGTCAGCGCCATTCTCCGGCGCGTGGCCCAGCGCGAAGGCGAGTCGCGCGAGATTTTTGAGGACAAGTGGAGCGTCAGCGAGAAGATCGAGATGCTGGTCAAAAGCATCGGCGAGAAGGGGCGCATGAAATTCTCGGAACTCTTCGAGAGCGCGACCAGCCGTACGGAAGTGGTGGTGACATTTCTCGCCATGCTCGAACTGATTCGCATGAAGCAAATCATCTGCGTGCAGCCGGATCAGTTCGCGGAGATTGAAATTATCAAAGCCGAGCCGCAGTTGCCCACGGTCCCGACGGAGATTCCTGAGCAGGCGGTATTTGAGGACGAGACGGTGAAGCCGGTGGGAGCGCAGGCGGAGGGCGAGGCGTGAGTTCCCAACCCGTCGTAGCGGCGTCTCGGCAGA
>JAYVQC010000215.1:0-52218 GCA_043757045.1 Akkermansia sp.
ATCCTCCTCCGTTCCGCGCGGCTGGTCGCCGCGCGGCACAGGCAGGTTGCCTGTGCTACCCCGGCGGCTACGCCGCCCCGACTTCGGAGTTCGGGCTTAGCCGGAACATTTTTTTACCGCTGATACACGCGGATGAAGCTGAGGATACCTGTGCGGGCGGTGCCGGTGGGGAGCACACGGTTGTATCAGCGTTTATTGTCGTTTGAGCGGCAGGACTTCGGCCCGGTTCGTTCAGCCGGGAATAACCTTGCCGCTCTCTGCGTCACAAGATTTAGTGCCACGCATGTTCACCACACGAGCAGCCGCTTTCGGGCGCGCGTTCGGCCAACCGGTTCTCGCCGGTTTCCTCGGACTGATGCTGCTCGTGTCCGCCCTCGCCAGCCACAGCCCCGCGCTCCACGAATGGCTGCACGCCGACCACCAGTCGCCCGCGCACCACTGTCTCGTTACGACGCTGGAGCACGGGCAGACGGATGTGGCGACGGCGGCGGTGCCGGTGATTCCGACGGACGCGGGCGTGCCGGTCGCGGCCCTGCCGTGCGAGTCTTTCTTCATCACCCACGATGTTGCGCTGCATCCTGAGCGCGGTCCTCCAATCCTGTCCTGAGTTCCGACGTCTGCCGCCTGGCGGTCCGTGCATTTTCCACCGCCACGTTCCCGGCAGACCACGCCCCGCAGCGCGGACATTTGTCCGCAGCACTCTTCCCTTGCGGAAGACTTTTCCAAACCAGCTTCGCGTGCGGCGTCGGCGGATTGAGTTCCGCCCTTCCAAAAGGAAATGCGTTAACCCGCGTCGGCATTGAGCTGGCGCAGAATTCAGAACAGGACACATGAAGAAAATTATCATCGTTGGTTTGGTTTGTTGGAGCGCGGCCTTTGCGTCCGCGCAGGAGAGTGATTTGGAAGTGGTGAAGCGGCAGTTGAAGGAGGCGACGGAGTCGTTTCACAAAGCGATGGAGCAGCAACGGCTGGTCATCGAGTCGCTGACCAAGAAGGTGAATCAACTGGAGACGCAGCAGGCGGGCGTCACGAACCAGCAGGCGGAGTTGAAGAGACTCGTGCAGGCGGGAGCGCCCACGAGTCCCGCCGATCCGAATGCGCCGTTCAAGACCGGCTGGTCGCCGACGGACCCGATTCGCATCGGCACGGCGCAGAATTACCTCGGGGTTTCTTTCGATGGGTTGTTCGCGGCGGGCAGCTCGACGGCCAGCGACATTGAGACGCTGCAACCCGGCGGACACGATCCAAAGCAGCGCGGCTTCACGGTGCAGAATTTGGAAACGACCTTCACCGGCATGGTGGATCCCTACTTCCGGGGCCAGGCGAACATCGTTCTACAAATTGACACCGGAGGCGAAACGATCATCGAAGCCGAGGAGGCGTATCTCGAGACAATGGCGCTGCCGTGGAACCTGCAGGTGAAAGCCGGGCAATACTTCACGGAGTTTGGCCGGCTGAACCCGACGCATCCGCACTCGTGGGCCTTTGTCGATCAGCCTCTTGTGAACAATCGCTTCCTGGGCGGCGACGGATTGCGCAATCCCGGGGCGCGCGTTTCGTGGTTGATGCCCACGCCCTTTTACTCCGAGTTATTTTTCGGCGTGCAGAACAGTCATGGCGAAACGGCGACCAGTTTCCGCAGCGGTGGCCAGGGTCACGGCGGCGGGGAGGAGGGGCTACCCTTCGGCTATCGTCATTCCGACAACGACCGGGGTCTCCGGCATGTGGATGATTTGCTCTTCACGCCGCGCCTCGCGACTTCGTTTGAACTGACCGATGTGCAGACCCTGGTGCTCGGCGCGTCCGGCGCCTTTGGTCCGAACGCCAACGGCGGCGAGGGCAACACGCACTCGCAGATTTACGGCGTGGACATGTTTTGGAAATGGAAACCGCTGAGCAGCAACGGCGGCTTCCCGTTCGTCTCCTGGCAGACGGAGGCGATGCTGCGCCGCTACCAGCTCGGCGCGTTCAACTGGGACGAGGACGGCAATGGTGCGGTGAGCGACGGGGAAGTAGTGAACACGGCGACCGGCTTGCCTGCATCCTTGCGCGGCGAAACAGTCACGGACTGGGGCTTCTACTCGCAGTTGCAATACGGTTTCCGCAAAGGCTGGGTGGCCGGACTGCGCGGTGACTTCGTGACCGGCGAAAAGGCGGGCTACGAAAAACTGGCGCTGACTCTGGACGGCGAAAAGTTGGGGCGCGATCCGTTGCGCGAGGAACGCTGGCGCGTCTCGCCGAACCTGACGTGGTTCCCCACCGAGTTCTCGAAGCTGCGCCTGCAATACAACTACGACCACCGGAAGCAGCCGGGCGTGGATCATTCCATCTGGCTGCAATTTGAATTCCTGCTCGGTGCGCACGCGGCGCACAAGTTCTGAACGCGGCGAAAACCTTCAAACATTTACGAACATGAAAAAATTATTTCTCGCTCTCTCCTTCTTCACCCTCACCCTCGCGGCGCAGGCTAAGTTGAACGTCGTGGCCACGCTGCCCGACTTCGGCTCCATCGCGGAGTCCATCGGCGGCGACAAAGTCAAAGTCACGAGCATCGCACGCGGCGCGGAAGACCCGCACTTCGTGGACGCGCGGCCCAGCTTCATCCGCGTGCTGAACCAGGCGGACGTGCTCATCGAAGGCGGCGCGGAACTGGAAATCGGCTGGCTCCCACCGCTGGTCGCCGGCGCGCGCAACAGCAAGATCGTCGGCAACGAGCCAGGCCACGTCATTCTCTCCACCGGCGTGCCGCTGCTCGAAGTGCCGACCACGGCCGTGGACCGCTCGCAGGGCGATGTGCATCCGGGCGGCAATCCCCACTACTGGCTCGACCCGGTGAATGCGAAGCCGATGGCCGCGCGCCTCGCCGAGGCGTTCGCGCAACTCGATCCCGCCAACGCCGGCGAGTACGCCGCAAACTTGAAGAAGTTCAACGCCGCGCTTGACGAAAAACTCGCCGCGTGGACGAAGCAACTGGAGCCGTTCAAAGGCACGAAGGTTGTCACCTACCACAAGTCGTTCGACTACTTGCTGAAGCGGTTTGGATTCGAACTCGTTGCCACCCTCGAACCGAAGCCGGGACTGGAGCCGTCGCCCACGCACCTCCGCACGCTCATTCCACGGATGAAGTCCGAGGGCGTGAAATTGATCCTGATTGAAACCTTCCGTCCGCGCCGCACGCCCGAACGCGTGGCGGCGGATACCGGCGCGAAACTGCTCGTGTTGCCGTCCAGCGTGGGCGGAGCGCCGGAGGCGAAGGATTATTTCCGCCTCTTCGATCACGACGTGGCGCAGATCGCGAAGGCGCTGGGGGCGGCGCGCTGATGCCAAAAGCATCAGGAACGTCCGCTCACGACTTGCGCAGCCGGTAGAAGACGGCGGAGCCGCCGGTGTTGA
The DNA here is from genome assembly GCA_043757045.1 of Akkermansia sp. Classification (GTDB taxonomy): domain Bacteria; phylum Verrucomicrobiota; class Verrucomicrobiia; order Limisphaerales; family SIBH01; genus JANNGC01. The sequence continues at coordinate 3,394 of JAYVQC010000215.1, forward strand.
CGGGGAAAATTTTCCGTCCGTTCACTTCACTGACGCCGTTGGTGCGCGGCGTCCACGTCGCGGACGGCCCCAGTTGCGGAGAAGATTCCAGCGTGAACGCCGTGGCGGCGGCGGGCCAGGAAACTTCAGCGACGGCAGTGGCGGGGTTGTGCGCGAGGCGGATACCGTCGGGCGCAAACCACGGGAGCATCAGCGAACCAGGAATGGGCGGCAGGCCCAGGAGCGCCAGCGCGAGATTGCCGCCGTCGCCGTTGCGCAGCGGCTGCGGCGTCACGGTGTAATCGAGCCGGTTCGTGCCGGGATCAGCACGATTGGGAAAGAGCGAATACAAATTCGCGCCCGCCGGAATGCCCGGCCCCCAGAGAAAAAACGGGATGGTATAATTCTCACGGTATTGCGGATCGCTATGGCCATCCATCCCGCGCCCGCCGTGATCGGTCGTGACGATGAGCACCGTTTGATTCGACAGCACGGCATTCGTGATCACGGCGTTGAAAAGCCGTCCCAGCTGCGCGTCCACCTGCCGCACCATGTTGCTGTAATTGTCGTTCCCCCAGCCCGTCTTGTGGCCCGTCAGGTCCGGTTCCGAGATGTGGAGAAAGTTGTAGCGGTTCGGCGAGCTGCTTTCGAGGTTCACAAGCAGCGCGTCAATCTGGGTGCGAAAATCCGTGCCGTAGTACGCGGAGAAATCCCCGGTTAGCGCCACGTCAATTTTGTCGCGCCCGTTGTCCAGCCCAGTGAGGTCCGGCGCACCATTCACCTCGTCATAGCTGCGGTCGCAGAGCGCGAGCTTGGACTTGCCCGTGAACAAGCCGGTGGAGAGGCCGTGATCGTGAATCACATCGAACAGGCTGGCCTTGTAACTCACGTTCAAATTGCCGGAGTTGTGGTACGTCTCCGTCGGCCCAGGCGCATTGTTCAGGCAGCCGTGATGGGTGGTGTTCGGAAAACCCACCGGTTGGAGCGCGGGCCGCCCGGTGAACATGCTCGTGTGATTGGGAATGGTTTCGGATGCGCCGAAATCGCAGCGCGCGTTGTAGGTGAACGCACCCTCCGTTTGCAGCCGGTGAAAATTTGGGAACTGCGCGGGCGCGTTGGAGACATACGGCTGCAAATAAACCGCGCCCAGACCATCCACGCTGATGTGGAGGATGTTCGGCACGGCGGCGCTCAGCTTCAGCACCGAAGCCAACAGGCAAACAAGGGCGGCGCGGCTGGGCTTCCAAGTCAACGTGGTCATGGGAAGACTTAAGCAGGTCCGGGGCGCGCTTGCAATTACATTCGTAATCCTTACCAGAATCTCAGCCCGGCGGCCACGCCAGCGCGCGCCCGCCGAGGAGGTGGCAGTGCAGGTGCGGGACGGATTCCCCGCCGTCGTGACCGTTGTTGATCACGAGACGGTAGCCGGAATTTTCAATCCCCAGTTCGCGGGCGATGTGCGCGGCTTTGAGCAGCAAGTGGCCCAGCACCCGCGCGTCCTCATCGGTCGCGGCGGCGATGCCCGGTAGCGGTTTCTTCGGCACGATGAGCACATGCGTCGGGGCTTGGGGATTGATGTCGTGGAAGGCCAGCACCGAGTCGTCTTCGTAAGCGATGCGCGCGGGGATTTGGCGCGCGATAATTTTCTCGAAAAGTGTCATGCACCCAGTGTGCGCGGAACGTGAGGAGGTTGAAAAGACGAAGATGACGGCGCGGCGGACGGAGGGTGCATTCCATACGGTTCTTGAAAACACGAGTGCAGGTGGGGCGTCGTCGCTCCGCGCGCGCCGGGCTGGAAGCGGAGGCGCGTCTTGGAACTGGCTGAAGCCTCACCCGGCGCGCGCGGAGCGACGACGCCCTACCAGCCAGGGGGTTCGGATGCACCCGCAGTCAGAGCTACACCACGGTCAGTCCGCAGGGTTGCGCAGGATTCTCGCGGGAGACGCAGCCGCGCAGAAACTCGACAATCTGATCGCTCAACTGTTGGCAGCGCGGACTCCAGCGGCGCGCGCCAGACAGTTGTTTCACGCACGGGCGCAGGCCAGAGAAGCGGATCATTTGCGGCGCGTCGGCCAGTTCTTTCCGTACTTCGGCTCGCAGCCGGTTGAAGAAGCCGAGTTCAAATTCGTAGCCGGACTCCATCGCCAGCCGGCGCAAGTCCCAGTCCGCCGCGCGCTCGGTTTTTTTGGCGGAATCGCAAGTCACGTTCAGGCCCAGCCCGCGCAGCGCCTTTTCCAACGCCTCGGTGAACTCGCCCAGCGTCACCGTGGTGCGCTGCAGTTCGTGATGAAAATAATGGAGCACGGCGGCGGCGGCGTGCTGCACGACCTCGCGATCCAGATGCTCCATCGCGCCACCGAGCAGTTCGACGGTGACGTTCGTAACCGAGCAGGGAATGTGGTCGCCGTTGTGCATTTCAAACACCAGGCAGCCCGATCGTCAGAGTATCATGCGGCTTCTCCAGCTTCTTGATCTCGTTCAGAAATTCGTCCGGCTCTTCGAACTGCCGGTAGATGCTCGCGTAGCGGATGTAGGCGATCTTATCGAGCGTGCGCAACTCGGCCATCACGCGCTCGCCGACTTGGCGGTAGCTCACTTCGCTGCCGTGCTTGGCCGCGAGGTCGTGGTGGATTTCATCCGCGAGGTCGCGCAATCGCTCGGGGCCGATGGGACGTTTGTAGCAGGCGCGCTCCAGACTGGTGCGCAATTTATCGCGCGAGAAATCTTCTCCGCTGCCGTTGCGCTTGAGGACTTTGAGGGTCTCGGCTTCGATGACTTCGTAAGTGGTGAAGCGGGTCGCGCATTGGAGGCACTCGCGCCGCCGCCGGATGGTCACACCATCGCGCGATGATCGTGAATCGATCACCTTGTCTTCGAGACCTTCACATTTGGGGCAACGCATTTAACAAGCCACTCCTAATGGTGTGACGGCGTGAGGTAGCACCTATTTGTTGGGGCCGTCAAACGGATTTCCGGGCTAGGCGAGGGGTAAGAATTTTCTTCACGCAAAGAACGCGAAGGGCGCAAAGGGGGAATTGCTCATTTCTTTGCGTCCTTCGCGGACTTGGCGTGAGGCATTTAGAAATCTCAGCGGTTCATCAAACATTGAACGGGCACGCCTCAACCGATACGGAAAAAACGTGAAGAAAAATTGTGGAGCGAACTGAAGTTGAGACGAAGCGCGGCTCAGTTTCTCGCCGACTGCTTCAAGGCCGTGCGCAGCACGCTCGCCACCGTGTGCAACATGCTGTTCATCGAGAACGGCTTCGAGAGCAGACGCCATTGCGCGCTCACGCCGTTCGAGCGCATGTAGGGATAGCCGGTCATCAGCACCACCGGGATGTTGCTCGTCGCGGGATTGTCATTCAGCGCGCGCGCGGCCTCGAAGCCCAGCGCATCGGGGAGAACCACGTCGCAGAGCACGAGGTCAGGCGGATTGAGCAGTGCAAGGCTGATGCCCTCCTCGGCGGTCTGGGCGGAATAGGTTTTGAAACCCTCGGCTTCGAGGGCGGAAGTCACGAACGAGCGCAACTTCTCGTCGTCGTCAATAATCAGCACCGTGTGTTGCATGTCAGAATAGCGGTGAGATGCCGGTGGGACTTGAGTGCGAAGCCTCGCTCATTTTTTTGCCTCCATTCGTTTGCTAAATCAAAAAACGGAGGGCCAACAATTTAATGTCTGAGCGGCGCCGGCTTTGGCTCGCCAGCGCACGCCTTCTTCGACAACGTGCCTTCCGTCATTCATGGAACTCCGTGATTTTGCCGAGCAAGTTTTGTTTGCGACCACGCTGGAGGAAAAACTTCAGCGGCCGGCCGTCATCACGGATTTGCAACCCGGACCCGCGCGGCTCGCGCCCAAAGCGCCGGGCCGTCCCGATGGCCTGAAATTCAAAGAACAGGAATCCGGCCAGGCGGACTTCCCCGGCCTGCATCAGCTCGAGTCGGAACGCGCGCGCGGACGCCTGCTGCACTTCTTCGCCAACCACGAACTGCTCGCCACGGAACTGATGGCGCTCGTGCTCCTGCGTTTTCCCGATGCGCCCGCCGCCTTCCGGCGCGGCGTGCTGCAAACGCTCCACGACGAGCAGGAGCACACGCGCCTCTACCTCGCGCGCATGAAGGCGTGCGGCATCGAGTTCGGTGAACTGCCCGTGAGCGGCTACTTCTGGCGCGCGGTCTCAGGCATGGAAACTCCGGTGGATTACGTCGCGGGACTCAGCCTCACCTTCGAGCAGGCGAATCTGGATTTTGCCAAACACTTCGCGCGCGGCTTTGCGGCGGCGGGCGACGACGCCACGGCGCGGTTGCTGGAGAAAATTCACCGCGACGAAATAGGCCACGTCGCTTACGGGCTGAAATGGTTCCGCCGCTGGAAAACTTCCGGCGCGAGCGACTGGGACGCCTACTGCCAGCAGTTGAAATTTCCGCTCTCGCCGCAGCGCGCCAAGGGGCCGGTGCTGAACGTCGAGGCCCGCCGCGCCGCCGGCTTCGAGGCCCGCTTCATCGCCGAACTGGATGTCTTCTCACAGTCGAAAGGCCGCACGCCAAATGTGTTCTGGTTCAATCCGTTTGCCGAGGCCTTCATCGCACAAGGACGGGCGTTCACTCCGGTGCAACATCAGGCGCAACTCGCGCGCGATCTCGGGAATCTGCCGCAGTTTCTCGGGCGCCAGGACGACGTGGTGCTCGTGCCGCAGCGCCCGTCCGTGGAATTTCTCAGTGGCTTGAAGCAAGCCGGCTTCGCACTGCCGGAGTTTGTCGAGCTCAAGACCGGCGCGCTGGCCGGTCTCGCGCAACGCAAACTCGGCGTGCTGCGCCCTTGGGCGTGGGGACCGGACAGCGTGGAGCAACTTGAACCGTTGTTCGCCAGCGTGACGGGCGAAGTCCGCCCGCCCGGGCAGCGTTTTCATGCGCGCCTCGCGCAGCTTTACTCGAAGGCGTGGAGCGCGGACTTCCTGAAAAAATTTCTCGCTCGCACCGAGCCGGCTCCGTGGCTCTGTGAGGAACATGAAGCGGGAACCGCTGTTCACCATCTGCCCGATGCGCTCGCGGCCATCGCCGCAATTCGCGCGCGCGGCCACCATCCCCTCGTGGTGAAAGAATCCCTCGGCCTCGCCGGCCACAACGCCCTCCGTCTGTGGGAGCCAGAACTGCTCGACGCGCAACGACGCTGGATGACGAAGGCGTTCGAGCGGAAAAGTGCGCTCGTCATCGAGCCGTGGCTGGAACGCGTCGCGGATTTTTCCGTCCAGTTGGAGATGAACTCGCGCGGCCTGAAACTCCGCGGCTACACCGGACTCATCAACGACGCCAAAGGCCAGTTCCAGGCTAACTGGGCCGCGCCGAATCACACCCGCCGCCTGCCCGATTCCATCGTCGCGCTGTTCCCCGCGCCGCGCGATATCGCCGTGCGATTGCACCGTATGTTCGATGAACTCATCGCCGCGCTCGAAGTAGAATTGCGCGCCGTGGATTTCCTCGGCCCGCTCGGCATTGACGCCTTCGTCTATCGCGACGCGTGCGGGGGCCTCCGCCTCAAACCCGTCGTGGAAATCAACCCCCGTTACACGATGGGCCGGCTTACGGTGGAACTGATGAAGCACACCTGCCCCGGCAGTTTTGGTCGCTTCCGCCTGCTCAATCTCGCGACGGTGCGGGCGGAAGGCTTTGAAAATTTCCCGGCATTCGCGCACGCCCTTGCGGAGCGACAGCCGCTCCAGTTCGAAGGCCAGCCCACGCCGCGCCTTCGCCAAGGCGCGGTCTGCCTGAACGATCCGGCGACGGCGCAAGTTTGCCTCGCCGTGTTTGAAGTGACTCGCGTTTCGCCGGGCGTTTCGGAAAAGCGGCGCTAAGGCGACCGCACTCCAAATGCTGCCGCGCCGCACTTTCCTTTAGAGCCTGTCTGAAAAAGGGTGGAACGGGCTACCCGCCCGTTCCGCTGGGCAACCTGCCCAGCGGAATGAGGCGTGATCACCTTTGGTCGGAATACACCTGCCTGCCTTGCGCCGCCCTCACCCTTCCGCCGGGCTGGTAGCCCGGCGGCACAGGCCAGTGGCCTGTGCTACCCAGGCCGAATTTTCAGACCGGCTCTTAGGCCATCCCGGGGAAAAACCAAGCCGTCCCGAAGCGTGGGACGGCTTGATGGCGTGATGGAACCAGCTCAGGGCTGGCTCGAAAGGTTAATGCGGAACTTGCCGTCGGTAATGTTAAAGTCCGGCCCGCTGCACGAGAAGGTGCCATAGACTTCCGTGGCCGTGGTGCTGATGAAGATGGAGCCATTGGTCGCGCCGGAGTTGGTTTCCGTTTCGTGGGGAAACCAGCCACTGCGATTGGTGAAAACGGCCACGGTCGGGATGGCGTAGCGGAAGGTGCCCGGCTGCGCGTTCGGTACGGAGAAGAGGATGCCGCGCGAGACTGAGTTCGAGGCGGTGTAGAAGACCGCTTGCAAGGTCACGCTGAGATTGGTCTCGCTGGCCGTGGCCTGAAACACGTTGAAGCTGGAAGCGCCGGCACTGGTCTTGACCTTGAGCGGACCATTGATGCGCGCGGACACGGAGTTGGCCGTCAGCTCTTGGGGAAAGGGAACGAGGGCGGCCTGGCTGGCTTGGAACAGGAGGTCGTCCAGCTTGCGCTTCGCGGCGTCATACAGGCCGGCGAACTTGGCGAGGGTGGGGGCGGCGGAGAGCTTCGCGGCGGTAGGGGCGAACTTCAGGAACTGCGCGCGCACCGCCGTCGCTGCGGGCGACTCGGGCAGTTCCACCAACAAGTTCTCCACGAAGCGGTGCTCGGAATCAAAGCCCGTCAGCAGGTTCGTCTGGATGCCGGCCAGCGCGGGGAGGTAGGCGGGCTGACGGCTGAGGATGCGGTGCATGGAACGGAGTGTCTTACCATCGGACACCGTGACTTTTGCGAGGGTGTTGGTGCCGCGGCGCAAGGCCTTGAGCAGGGCGCGCTCGGCCTTCGTGGGCGTGGGCAGGGCGATCAAAACGGCGAGGTCATTGGTCACTTGCGCTCGGAGGGCGTTGAAGGGCACGGCCGTGTAGGCATGGGCGGAAACCGTTCCCCAAGTCAGCAGCGAGAAACAGAAAAGCACGACGCTCGCGCGCCGCACACCGCCCAGGCTGTTCAACACCTTTTTCATACGCTCGACACTAAAAGCCATGCCCCGAAAGAGGACAAGTAGTGGAACCCACACTAGCACCCTCCGTAAATGTCCGGTCATTGGAAATGTTTTCATCATCTTGGTGACAGCCGACCGAGGTGGTCGCGCTTCTGAAGGCACGCTCACGCCGCCGGAACACGGAGCAGGTGCGGAGACGCTAGCGAACCCGCCCACGAAAGCGAGATGGAAATCCGGCGGGGCTGGCGCGCCTTCCGGCCACGTTGTTGAGGGAACTTGGCGGCTTCGTCAGCCAGGGTTAGTGCTACCGGCTCGTGCGCACGGAGGAGGGCGCAGTGACTAATTAAACTCCGTGCGTGGGCCTACTGGCCGGGGTTCTCGACGCGTCGGCGCGGGTTGCCCGTGCCGTCGGGAGCGCCCGGTGCTCCGGGCGTGCCGCGATCGGCACCGCGCCGCAGGGTGCGGTCGGCGCCACCGCCAGCCTCAGGTCCGCCCAAACCACCGGGGCCACCGCCTAAATTGCCGCGCCCGCCGCCCGGAGGCGCCGTGAAGGGGCCACTCGCCGGACTGATGATGATGATCCCGAGGCGCGCGTTGCCTTCCAGCACCTCGCGTTGCTCAGGCTTGAGCGTGGGCGAGACGGTGGCAAAGGACTGGCCGTTGAGCGCGAGAATCTCCGCCTGAATTTTTCCGATGGCGTCGGCCTTTTCGCGCACAACTTTCTCGACGTATTTTTCGGCGACGACGGCTTTGACAAATTCCTTCTGCGCCTCGGCGAGCTTCTCGTTCAGTTTGCGGAGTTCATCGGCGTGAACCTGCCGGGCCTCCTGCAACAGCTCGCGCTGTTTCTCATCGAAGTTCAGGCCGCCGCTGAAATTGCCGGGGTTGCCGCCGCGCTGAACATTGTTGTTCCCACCGCCACCGCCGCGTTGAGCGCGTCCGGCGTCCTGAGCGGGCGCGGTGGGCTGCGCCGGCTGTGCGCCAGCGGTCAGTACGGCCATCGTCAGGGTGAGCACGCCGCACACGACGGACGTCGCGCGGCGGAGAGGGCTAAAATATTTTGTGTTCATAATGGTCTTTGCTCACCTGCCAGACCGTGTGACGTGCGGCACGGTTACAACTGTAACCTCGCGCCGCCCGGCCCGCTCTGGTGTCGCTTGCATGAAGGGCGACATCGATCTGCGTGACATTCAGTGGAGCAAGCTCGGCCTCTCGCGGCGAAGCTGGACGTTGCTGATCTCCGGGGTGCTGCTGCTGGCCGCGCTGGCAGTGGGCTGGCGTTACCTCACGCACCCGCCGCGCCCGTGGCTGGTGCGCTGGAAGCTGGACCGCTATTTGAAGAAAGAATCGCACGCGTCCAACTTCCGCGCGGACTTTCCCTTCCCCTCGCGGGCCGAGATGGCGAAACCAAAGGACCAATCCACCGGAACGAAAATTCCGACCGGTGCGCGCACGGGAAAAACCTTTGAAGTGTTGCGCGAAGAATATCTCGCCCAGAAGACCGCCGCCGTGACCGTGGAACGCGTCGTGGTGCGCGCGGAACGCGAGTTGAAGGAGGGGACGGAACAGCTCGACGCGCTCACCAAACAGCTCGCGGCTGGCGGGACGGAAATCAGCGGCCTGGAGTCGAACGTCACCACGCTGCGGGAAAAGATGACCGCGTTGCGCCAGGCTCCTTCGCGCCGCGCCGAGTGGCAGGAGAAGGAGCAGGCCCTTGCGCCCATCGAGGAAGACTTGTGGTGGTTTCAGAAGAAATTTACCGTCGAGACTGCACTGTCGGACGCCTCCACCCTGGCCGCGCTGGCCGCGGCCCGGGACCGGTTCACCGATGACGCCGAGCGCCAGTTGCGCAACGCCACGAGTTACGATGCGATGTACAAAACCATCGGGCAGGAATTGTTTGTCGCGCAGGGCTTGCTCGACAGCGGGAATCCCGAGCATCGCCGCCAGGGCGTGACGGCGGCCCTGAGCGCGGCCCGGCACGCGGCGGAATACGCGGTGAACGGCGGTGTGGCCGCGCGCATTGTCGAGGGCTACGTGTTGCCGCACCTCGATCTTGCCAATGACGCCAACCGGCGCTCGCCCTTCCATGAAGAGAACCTGCTGGGCCAGTGCGCGGGCATCTTCCAGCGCAACTTCGAGTATCAAAACGTGGTGCGGACCTACGAAATCTTTCTGGCCGGCGCGAAAACTCCGGCCCGCGCGGACTGGGCGCGCGAACGCATCGGCAATGCGCACGAAAACGCGGGTGACTTGAAAAGTGCGTTGAAAGCGTATCGCGAGATTCGGAACACGAATGATTTTCGCAACCTGTTCCAGCGGCAGATTCCGAGGATCGAGCGGCAGTTGAAAGGGTGAGTAGGCGTCACCGCTGGGCCGCGCAGATGGTGTGGCGGATTTCCTTCGTGGCCGTCGTCACCCTTGCCGTGTTCATCCGGTTCGCTACGCTGCCCCCGTGCCGAAACAGACTTGGATCATTGCCAGCGCCCTCTCCCTGATGGTGTTGATCGGGGTGATCTTTCTTTCCATCCGCAACCAGAGTTTGAAGAACGCGCGGCTCGAACGCGAACTGGCCGAGACCCGCTTGGCCTTGGAAAGGCAGACCGGCGAACTCGGCTCCTTGAGCAACAAACTCGACGACGCCGAAAGCGCGATGGCGAAACTCTCCGAGGAAAACAAAACCGTCACGCAAACGCAGGCCAGCCTCGAAGACGAAATGCGCAAGGCGCTTGAATCGAAGGAGGTCACCATCTCCGAACTGCGCGGCAAGCTCACGGTGAACATTCTCGACCGCATCCTGTTCGACTCGGGCGAAGCGGAATTGAAAGCGGAAGGTCAACGCATCCTCGAAAAAATTGCCGGCGTGCTCGCGTTGCACACCAACCGTCAGGTCCACATCATCGGCCACACGGATGACGTGCCGATTCACCGGAAGTTCGCCAGCAATTGGGAACTCTCCACCGCGCGCGCCACGGCGGCGGTGCGCTTCCTTCAGGAGCGCGCCGGTGTCGATCCACGTCGCCTCGGCGCGCTGGGCTATGGCCAGTTCCATCCCATCGCCCCGAACACCAGCGCCGAGGGCAGGGCGAAGAATCGGCGCATTGAAGTGGTGATTCTGCCCGTTGAACTGGCCAGCCCGCAGGAAAATCAAAAACCCTGACTGGCCCTCGGAGAAGGCTACGGGCCTATCGTGGTGAACCGATGAGACGCTGATGACAGCAATAATTTCCTCGCCCGTCCTCATGCTGCGGCGCATGATTCAGCCATGCTTACTCCGCGCCCGTTCCATCGTTTCATACCCGTCTTGATTCTGGCCCTGCCGCTGGCCGGGCTGGCGGCCAATGCGCCGTTGACGGGTCAAACGCCCATCGAGATTCCAGATTCACGCGGAGGCTTTGATTACCTCCAGGTGGATCATGAGCAACGCCGCCTCCTGCTCGACCACACCGGCAACGGCACGCTCGACGTGATCGATTTGAAAACGGAGAAACTCTTGAAACAGATCAAGACCGGCGCGGCCATGGGCGTGGCCGTGGATGCGGCCAAAAACCGTTACTACGTCAGCGTCAGCAAGGAGAAAAAATTCGTCATCATTGATCGCGACAAGCTGGAGGTCATCGGCGAGTTCCCGCTACCCGGCCCCGGTGACGCCATCACGATGGGGCCGAAAGGCGTGCAGCGCGTGTTCGTCGGTCACGACGATGCGAAGGAACTCTGGGTCATCGATCCCGTGGCCAAGGCCATCGTCTCCACGCTGGCGATTGCGGAAGGGCCTGAGTATTTGGTGGCCGAGGACGACACCAGCCGCATCTACATGAACATCAAGTCGGACGACACGCTCGTGGTCGTCAGCGCGTCCGATAACAACAGCACGATTGGCGGAACCTGGCCGACCGCGCCCGCGAAAAAGCCGCACGGTCTCGCGCTCGATCTGCGCGGCGAGCGCCGGCTCTTTGTCGCCGGCATCAACGGCAAGCTGGCCATCCTCCGCGCCAGCGACGGCAAGCTGCTCGGTTCCGCCGATACGGTGACCGGCGTTGATCAAATCGCCTTCGACGCGGCCAAGGATCGCCTCTACTGCCCGAGCGGCAACGGCAAGATGACCGTCCTCGACACGAGCAAGAATTCTGTCCAGCCCATCGGCGATGTGACCACCTCGCGCGGGGCCAAGACTGTGACCCTCGATCCGCAAACGCACGCGGTCTGGGTCGCCTACGCCGAGGGCGGGAAATGTTTCGCGCGCAAGTTCACGCCGACGCCTTGAGGTCGCGCCACTCAAGCGCGCCTGAGAGCCTGTCTGAAAATTCGGGATGGGTAGCACAGGCCACTGGCCTGTGCCGCCGGGCTACCAGCCGGCGGAAGGGTGAGGGCCGCGCGAGCCAGACAGGTGTGACTTCAGCCAAGGAGGCTCACTCTCATTCCGCTGGGCAGGTTGCCCAACGGAACGGGCTGGTAGCCCGTTCCACCTATTTCTGAAACAGGCTCTACTGCTTCAACAGCCGTTTCAAATACTGCCCCGTGTGGCTTTCGGGACACGCCGCAACTTGCTCCGGCGTCCCTTGCGCCACGATGCGCCCGCCGCCCTCGCCGCCTTCGGGACCGAGATCGATCACCCAGTCGGCGACTTTGATCACGTCGAGGTTGTGCTCGATGACGATGAGCGTGTTGCCGGGCGCGCGCAGTTTGAAAAGCACTTCGAGCAGCTTGTCCACGTCGGCGAAGTGCAGGCCGGTGGTCGGCTCGTCGAGAATGTAGAGCGTATGGCCGGTCTGCTTGCGGCTCAACTCGGCGGCGAGTTTCAGGCGCTGCGCTTCGCCGCCGGAGAGCGTGGTCGCGCTCTGGCCGAGACCGAGATAGCCGAGGCCGACTTCGGCGAGCGTCAGGCATTGCTCGTAAATCTGCGGCACGGCGCGGAAGAAATTCACCGCCTCATCCACGCTCATGTTCAGCACGTCGGAGATGTTCATGCCCTTGTAGCTGATCTCCAGCGTCTCGCGGTTGTAGCGTTTGCCGCCGCACGCTTCGCACGTCACATAGACCGGCGGGAGGAAGTGCATTTCGATTTTGAGCAGGCCGTCGCCCTGGCATTTCTCGCAGCGCCCGCCCTTCACGTTGAAGCTGAACCGACCGGTCGTGTAGCCGCGGATGCGCGCCGTGGGCAGCTTCGAGAACAGGTCGCGGATGTGATTGAACATGCCGGTATAGGTCGCCGGATTGCTGCGCGGCGTGCGACCGATGGGCGTCTGATCAATGACGATCACCTTGTCGAGCAAGTCCTTGCCCTCAATGGTGCGGTGTTTGCCCGGCGTCTCCTTCGAGCCGTGCATGTGGCGGAAAAGGGCGCGCTGCAAGATGTCCACGATCAGCGTGCTCTTGCCACTGCCGCTCACGCCGGTCACGCAGGTCAATGTGCCGAGCGGAACACGAGCATCGACATTCTTGAGATTGTTCTCTGTCGCACCCAGCACTTCGAGCCAGCCGCGCTCCTTGCTCGGCTTCACGCGTTGCTTGGGCACAGCAATGCTCAACTCGCCGTTCAAATACTTGGCCGTGATTGAGCGCGGTGATTGCAACAACTGCTCCAGCGTGCCCGCGCCGACAATCTCCCCACCCCGCACCCCCGCGCCGGGGCCGAGGTCGAGAATGTAATCCGCGCGGCGAATCGTGTCCTCATCGTGCTCGACCACGATGACGGTGTTCCCCAACTCGCGCAGTCCTTCGAGCGTCACGAGCAACCGCTCGTTGTCGCGCTGATGCAGTCCGATGCTCGGCTCGTCGAGGATGTAGAGCACGCCCACCAGTCCCGCGCCAATCTGCGTCGCCAACCGGATGCGCTGCGCCTCGCCGCCGCTCAATGTGCCGCTCTCTCGATTCAACGTGAGGTAGCCGAGACCGACGTTCTTCAAGAAGCCCAGCCGCGCGCGAATCTCCTTGATGACCTCATCCGCAATCTTGTGCTGGAACGCCGTGAGCGAGGAACTGAGCCGGGCGAAGAATTCATCCGCGCGGACGATGGACATCTCGCACACGTCCATGATCGAGAAGCCGGGGACGGGGCGGGGAGAGTAATCAGTAATCAGTGAAATAGTAATCAGTGGGGACTTCGCCGCCGCCGCCGATTGATTACTGATTACTGATTCACTGATTACTCTCCCCCCCAGAGTCACCGCCAGAATCTCCGGCTTCAGCCTTCGCCCGCCGCACGCATCGCACGGCTGAGGATTCATGAAACCCTTGAGTCGGTTGCGGGTGAACTCGCTTTCGCTCTCGGCGTAAAGGCGTTCGAGATTCGGAATCACGCCCTCGAAGGGGCGCGTCACCTTGCTCATCTTTCCCGCGCGCCAGAAGTTGAAATCAATCTCCGTGTCGCCCGTGCCGCGCATGAGCGTCTTCTTGAAATCCTCCGCCAGCGTTTTGAAAGGCACTTCCAGGCTCACTCCGCAGTGCGACGCCACGGCGCGCAACATCGCCTTGTAATAGGTGATCATGCGCTTGCCCCCGCGCCGCCACGGCAACACCGCGCCGCCATCCAGCGACTTCTCCGGGTCAGGCACGACCAGCGCCTCGTCGAAAACCATCTTCTGCCCGAGACCGTGGCAGACCGGACACGCGCCGTGCGGCGAGTTGAAAGAGAAATGTTTCGGCGACACGCGCTCGAAGCTCTTGCCGGTCTTCGGGCTGTAGGCGCGGTTGGAATGCAGCGTCTCAATCCATTGTTGAGAGGTGAGAGTGGAGGGTTGAGAGCCGGAAACGGCAGACGCTTCCGACAGTGACCCGACCTTGGACTTTGGACTTTGGACTTTGGACTCCGCCTCCGCCAACTGATGCAACGTGACCAACGACCCCTCGCCCCACTTCAACGCCGTCTCCACCGAGTCGCTCAGGCGGGTGCGAATCTTGTCATCAATGACCAGCCGGTCCACCACCACATCAATGGTGTGCTTCGCTTTCGGCTCCAGCTTCACCCGCGTGTTCGCGGACAACTCCACCAACTCGCCATCAATGCGCGCCCGCACGAAGCCTTCGCGGCCCAAGCGTTCGATCACATCGCGGAACTCGCCCTTCTGCGCGCGCACTACGGGGGCCAGCACCATCACGCGCGTCTTCGGTGGCAGCGCGAGAATTTTGTCCACGATGTCCGTCGTGGTCTGCGCCGCGATGGGCACGCCGGTGTCCGGGCAATGCGGCTGGCCGACGTTCGCGAAGAGCAGGCGCAGGTAGTCGTAAATCTCCGTGGTGGTGGCGATGATGGAGCGCGGGTTCGAGCCGGAACTGCGCTGCTCGATGGCGATGGACGGCGACAACCCCTCGATGAAATCCACGTCCGGCTTCTGCAACTGATCGAGGAACTGCCGCGCGTACGCCGAGAGTGACTCCACGTATTTGCGCTGCCCCTCGGCGTAGAGCGTGTCAAAGGCCAGCGACGACTTCCCCGACCCGCTCAAGCCGGTGATGACCACCAGCTTGTCGCGCGGAATCTCGACGGAGAGGTTCTTGAGGTTGTGCTGCCTCGCGCCTCCGACTCGGATAAATTCTTTCGCCATGTTCGCCGAATTCTGTGTTTAGAGAATTCCGCGAGAGTAAAGGTGTGCGCTGCGGAAGCAAAGCCGCAGGTTGAAGGCAGCGCAAGGTAGGGCGTCGTCGCTCCGCGCGCGCCGGGTTGAGGCGTGATAAGGCGAATGGGGTGAACTGCTCGTGCCGGTCTAGTTCTTCAGTTGGCGATTGCCCTTCTCCGATTCGTGGCGCGCGCGGAGCGACGACGCCCTACCTTGCGCTTGCCTTGATTTCCACACTTGCCGTTCAGCCGTGAGTTTTTCCAAACTTTGCCACATGGATCGCCCCCAACGTGGCCGGCTTCCGCACGAGGTTCCGTCTTGGGTTCCCGAAGGTTCATTCTTTTTCATCACCATCAATTGCGCCACGCGGGGGCCGAACCAACTCTGTCGTGCCGACATTGGTGACGCTGTCCTGGCCGCCGCCGCGCACAACCACGACAAGCTTGCTTGGCATTGCCGACTGATGCTGCTGATGCCCGACCATCTCCACGCCATCCTCGCGTTCCCGCGCGAAGCCGGCCTGAGAAAGGTCGTGGCGAACTGGAAACATTTTCTGGTCACGCACCAGAAGATCGACTGGCAACGCGACTTCTTCGACCACCGCCTGCGTGACCACCATGAGGAACAGGAGAAGATCAGCTACATCCTGATGAACCCCGTTCGGCGTGGACTCTGCGAACGCACGGAAGACTGGCCGTGGGTGTATCGCCCCAAGGATCGCCCGCCGCCCAAACTCGGATAGAACACCGCTGCCTTGGTAGGGCGTCGTCGCTCCGCGCGCGCCGCGAATCGGAGAGAAGTTCGCTCACTCCCAAAATCCAAACCGGCGAGAAGAGTTGAACCCCTCTCGTTTTCCACGCCTCACCCCGGCGCGCGCGGAGCGACGACGCCCTACCTTTGGCGTGCGGACAACTCGCGCGAGACCTCGAGGACGATCTGGCCGTCGGCGGACAACGTGGCCTTCATGGCGAAACTAGAAGCGGATTGCCGCGATGGGTCAAGCGGGTGCGCGGCGCGGACGCCAAGACTGAGGTGAATCTTGCCGTGAGAAATTTGGCCGCGTAGAGTCGCGCCATGAGCACGGCCACCGAACACAGCTTTGCCGAAGTCTGGGAACGAACCATTCAACCGGGCCAGGCCAGCCTGACGCCGGACGCCGCGCGTTACTTCCTGCAACTCCGCTTTGATGCCGCCGATCTCGCCCGCATGAATGAACTCGCCGCCACGGCGCGCGCCGGTTCATTGAGCCAGGAACAGGAAGCCGAAATGGACAACTACATGCAGCTCGGCTGGTTCCTCGACCTGATGAAATCCAAGGCCCGCCTCTCGCTCGGCGAACGCGCGGCGGCCTGAGATGGACGGGGCGCTCCAGGAACTCGTCCGGTCGCGCGCCGGGTTCCGCTGCGAGTATTGCCGGCTGCCCGAGGCGCTCGTCAGCACGCCGTTTCAGTTCGACCACATCATCGCGCAATTTCACGACGGGCCGACCGTGGCGGAGAATCTCGCCTACGCCTGCTTCCACTGTAACAACTTCAAAGGGCCGAACGTGGCCGGGGTGGATCCTACGACCAGCGAAGTGGTCCGCCTGTTTCATCCCCGCCGCGATGGACACGCGGAGCATTTCATCTGGTCAGGGGAACGAATCGAAGGACGGACGGCGGCGGGACGCACGACGGTTCGCACGTTGCGGATGAATCATCCGCTGCGGCTCGTCATCCGGCGCTCGTTGCGGCTGGAGGGCGTGAGCTTCGTGTGACGAACGGCCCGAGCCGCTCAGGCCGATGATGACCACCAGCCGCTCGCGCGGGAACTCGACGGAGCTGTTCTTGAGGTTGTGCTCCCTCGCGCCGCCGACCTTGATGAAATCTTTCGCCATGACCGCTGAATTCTGTGTTCAGAGAATCCCGCAAGCGTAAGGCCGTGCGGCGCGGAAGCAAAGACCGAGGTGGAGGGAACGGAAATTATTTAACCGCTAATGGACGCTAATTTTCGCTAATCTGGGAAAGGCCGAAGCCGGTTTTCATCAGCGTTAATTAGCGTCCATTAGCGGTTCAAAACTCACCGTCCGCAGACTTCACCGACCGCCTGCTCGACGGCGGCGTCATCCTCGGGGGTGGGTGCGGGCTGGGAACGGCTGCGCTCCAGCAACGCCGCCGCCTGCACCGGAGAGAGCGGCTGATGTTTCCGCAGCACCAGCGTGCCCTTGTAGAGCTGCACATCCAACGTGTCGCCGGGTTGCAGATGCGCGCTCTCGCGCAATTCCTTGGGAATCACGATCTGGCCGTCGGCGGACAACATGGCATTCATGGCGGAACTAAAGGCGGATTGTGGCGATGGGTCAAGCGGTCGCACGGCACGGATGCAAAGCGCGGGGTTGAAGACGGATTAAATCAACGACCCAAGCTCACCGACCCGGCACCGGATGCCACGATAGCAACCCCGACGCTCGGCGCGCGGTCGCTGTAGCGAATGGTTAAGCGGCATGGGTTTCATCACTGTGGCTTTTTCACGGAGCGATCAATGGCGAAAGCTATAAAGGCAATCAGTGCGCCGACCCCAATGACCGCGTATGCGCCCTCTCGGGCTCTCTCTCGGTGCTGATTGGTGACTGCAACGCCAAAAATGTTCTTCGTCGGATCTGTCGTCTTGCTGACAAAATCCCCCCAACCTTTGAATTGCCCAGAGTCTTCGGGCGGCAGCGGCAGTGGCTGATTTTCTAGGACTTTGAATACTCCATAGCAGGCGACAACAACGCCAAGCACTCCAATAAATTTGGCAAGCGTCCGAAAATCAAGTCCACCTGTTTGCGGAGCCGGTTGCGGTACGCTTGATAGCGAGGGTGCAACTGGCAATGACTGTTGCTTCTGTCGTTCGCGGTCTTGTCGCGTTTGCTCTTGTCGCTCTCTCTCCTCCCTCTCGCGCGCTTGGGCCAACTTTCGCTGCGCTTGCTCCTCGCGCTCACTCTCATCTCGAATTCGTGCCTGCAGCATCGTAATCCCACCCCGTAATTCGACTTCATGATTTGCAGCGGACAAGGCTTCTGGTGTCCAGTTTTCAGGCTTATCGTTAAGAAGGTCTAGCAATTCAGAATCCGAGCGTGCGCGCATTTTGGTTTGTAGCTCGCGCAGTTTTTGATCGTCATCAAGGCTCATAGGTAAGTGCCGCTTGGCGGTGTGATGGGCAGTGGGAATGTTGAGCGCGTCGCGACCGCTTGCTGCATTGCCTCAACCATTTTCGGAAACCAAAGCGGCTTCGGGCTGGTTCGGTTCGCGGGCATGGGGAAAGCAGAGCGACTGAGGGCGTGACGTGCAATCTTCTTTTTTCGACGCGTCCGAGAAAACCCGCAGCCTCTTTCCTGAGAAGGCTTTTTCACCGTCGAGCTGTGAAGCCTACCCATACCTCCGCCTCGTCTCCGCGATGGAGCCGACGACCAGCTTTTCGAGCACGGTCGGGTCGAGGTCGGACAGGCGTTTGAAATAGAGGCAGCTCTTGCCCATTTTGTGCGGACCGAGTTGGCGCAGCAGGGACTGCTGGGGCTTTTCCTCGCACGACAGGGAAACGACCAGCTCCCGGCCGCAGATGGCGAAGGCGGCCAAGGGCGCTTCGCCCGTGCGCCCGCTCTCGTAGGTGTATCGGTAGGAGCCAAAGCCCACGATGCTCGGGCCCCACATCCGTGGCGGCTGCCCGGTGACGCGCGCAAGGAGCGCCATCAACGCCTCACCGTCCGCGCGTTGCGCGGCGCTGGCGCGGGCGGCGAGAGGGTCCTCCACGCTGGCGTCGGTGAACTGGGTTTTGTTCTCAGCCATGAGTCAGGGCGTGATGGATGGATTCAATGCGGGCTTGGCTTTCAACGCGCCCATGAAAGCCCGCGACCTTTGGGCTGGGAAGAATTTTTCACGGATGTGGGCGCGGATGCAAAGCGCCGGATGTAAGAAACGGGAATTCTTAACCGCTAATGGACGCTAATTTTCGCTAATTGAGGAAAGGCCGAAGCCGGTTTTCATGAGCGTTTATTAGCGTCCATTAGCGGTTCAAAACCAGCAAAAGTCTTCTCTGGCCAGGCATTGACACCGCCGCCGGGACGCTCAGAGTCCAGTCATGCCCAACTCGCTGAACACGCCCTTCGTGCTGCGCGGGCGCGGAGCGTTCACGCTCATCGAGCTGCTGGTCGTCATCGCCATCATTGCCATCCTCGCGTCGCTGCTGTTGCCCGCGCTGGCTCGCGCGAAGGAAAAGGCGCGGCGCATCCATTGTGTGAGCAACTTGAAACAACTCACGGTGGCGATGCATCTGTTCACGACGGACTACGGAAAATATCCGTGGCGGGTGCCGATGGCCGAAGGCGGTTCGCAACGAAAGACCAACGTCTTCTCCTCGTTCCTCGTGATGAGCAACGAAGTCGTCACGCCCAAGCTGCTCGGCTGCCCCAGCGACACGCGAAAGGCGGCGGAGACGTGGGCCGCCCTGCGCGAGACCAACGTCTCCTACTTCCTCGGCATCGAGAGCAAAGAGGACCGGCCCGGCTCGCCACTCGTCGGCGATCGCAATCTGGAAGGCGGACGGCCCAGGCGCGACTGCCCCGTGGCGCTGGTCACGGGCATCGCGGACGAGTTCACGGCTACTTACATCCCGCGCGCGCACTGGACGAACACGATTCATCGTTTCGTCGGCAACGTCTCCATCGGCGACGCCAGCGCGCACATGGTGACGGGAAAACAGATCCAGCAAATCTTCTGGACCTCCGGCGACGACGTGACGGCTTTTAATAATCACATTCTCCGGCCGTGAGAAGAGCGTGTTCCGGGGATCAGGTGCCGAGATTGCGCCGGAAAACCATCGTGGCCTCCCCGACTCCGGCGGGGAATAGCGCCTGCACATCGGCCAGATGCATGAGCACCCACGGTTGATTGGTATCGAGTCCGTTTTTTGTGAAGACAACGTCTCCGGCAATATGGACGCACATGTGGATCATTTTCATGCCGCCCCCGGCTACAGGTGTGTAGAGCATGATAATGTCGCCCAACGCATCGGCGACGGGCACGATGTGGTATTGCGTGCGGAGCGCCTGGCTCGTGAATTGTTCCTCCATGAAACGGTTTTCCGGATCGGCGTTGAAAAAGTTCATGGAACTCCAGACGCAATTGGCCTGTGGTGGAAAATCCGGGCGGGCGTGCGGATAACTGTAGAGGAGCAACCGTGGGAGCGACGGCAGCAAGGTCGTGACGTTGAGCGTGGTCCCCCCTGGCACGCGGGCCAGGGAACTCAGCAGCGGTCCGAGGTTCGCATCCTTTTTCGGCAGCCAGTAATGCTTGAGCGCGCTCAGATCGGAACGATTGTTGAGTTCCAGACGAGCGAGCACCGCCGGCACCCGGCTGATGTGAAAAACCAGTGCGTTAACCTCATTCGAGGACGCGATGATGCGAATGTAGGGCAGGT
Source organism: Akkermansia sp. (assembly GCA_043757045.1). Taxonomy (GTDB): domain Bacteria; phylum Verrucomicrobiota; class Verrucomicrobiia; order Limisphaerales; family SIBH01; genus JANNGC01. The sequence goes on from JAYVQC010000215.1 coordinate 23,484, forward strand.
CGGCGAAGACCGACACGTCGCCTTTTTTGTAAACCATGCGGGCCACCGTCCGTAAAAGTTCCGGGGACAAGGGACAGTCGGCCAGCCATTCCTCGACCGGGCCACGAAAGACGAAGGGAAACCTTACCGATTGGTTTTCATCCGTATGGCTCAGTTCATCATAGAGTCGCTGGCGCGCGACCGGCGGCAGCTCCCGCACCAGATCGAGTGGTGGAACCACGAAGATGCCGTGCTGGGCAGGATGCCAGCGGCTTTCGTCCAGCAGCGACGCCTGCTGCGCCGCTGGCAGGCCGAGGGATTGAATCAAGGCCCGCAATTCAGCGGGCGAGGTGCGGGCAAACAACCAGGCAATTTCCCGAAGCGGCTTGCTCTGGGGAAACGCCCCGGCGGGCCGATCCAGCATCACCGTCTGTTTTTCCAACACGCCCCACGGACCTGTCGCCTCCGCCTCCCGGCTGTGAGACCGCTTGGTCGCGGCGATCCCGACATCGTAGTGATTCACGACAATCCGGACGACCAGAACCAGAATCATTCCCGCCAGAAATAGACAGGGGTAGGACCACCGGATTTTCATCCCGGCACCAACTGTTTCATCTTTGCGCGCGCGCATCCGTTTTTCCTTTGGTCTGACATCATGTGGCGCAAGACGGTGGGTTTGTCCCGTGACGCTTCAGCAACGACGACGTGTCATCGGCAACGTGACAGCGTCTTGAGAGAGAATCAACCAGTTCGTTGTTGTTCATGGCATGATGAGTTTGAGGGGAGCTTTGCGCGTGACTTTTTTCTCGCCCTCGCCTCCGGATTGGCCCGCGCGGCGCAATCCATTATCCGCCAGCTACAAGCCGAGTTCCAATTGCTCATCCTCGCTCAGCGCGCGGGCGTCGATGCCGAGATGGCGCAACGTGCTGGCAAAGTCGGCGGCGAAACCGTGCAGGGTGTGAACGCGCCTGGGTTGCACCTGGTGCACGAACTCGATCAGGTCGGGGTAATCCGCGTGGTCGCTGAGCGGGAAGGCGGCGTCGCAGCGGTTCTGATATTTGCAGCCGGAGTCCAAGGCCCAACCGGTGATGACGGCGCGGCGCATCGGGCCGGCGGCGGGGGCAAGCGTTTCTGCCGAAGCGTTGGGCGGCCAGACGATGACTCTTCCACGCGCGCGGGTCGCGTTGAAGTTTTCGTGCGGCGGAAAGGCGTGGCCGAATTCTTCGTAGAGTTTGGTCATGCTGAACACCGAGTGATGCAACATGAGCGGCAGTCCCGTGTCGTGCAGCATGGCGAGCAGTTCCTGACTTTTGCCGAGCGAGTAGGCGTGGAGCACGGCGGTTTTATTTTCCGCGAGTGTCTCGTGGCAGAAGCGCACGATGTCGCACGCCACATCCTCGGCGGGCGGGAACACGTAGCGCGGCTGGCCGAAGGTCGTCTCCATGATGAGCGCGTCGGCGTGGCACGGCGCGCAGAGTTCGGCCGCGCGACCGGGGCGCAGTTTGAAGTCGCCGGTGTAGAGCAGGGATTCGCCGGCCGCCTCGATGAACGACATGGCGCTGCCAAAAATATGTCCGGCGGGCAGCAGCGTGATGGCGAATTCCACACCACCCTCGGCGCGAAAAGTTTTCCGCTCATGAAACGGCAGGAGGTGTTCGGTGCGCTGTCCACCAAGGCGCGCGGCCATGAAACGCGACGTGGGCGCGGTGAGAATCACTTCGCGATGCCGCGCCGTGTGGTCCGAGTGCGCGTGGCTGACGAAGGCGAGTTCCTGCTTCGCGCGATGCGGATCGAGCCAGACCCGCAGGTGCGGAAGATAAATTCCGCTGTCGCGATAATGGAATTCGAGCGCCGGCACGCGCGGGAATGTAGCGGCGCCTCGGCAGAGCGCCGCATTATTCCTGTTCCAGCGCGGACCAACGAGAGGAGCGCGGCGTTCACGCCGCTTCGTCGTGCGAAATACCAGCGGGCCGGTTTTTTCTGACACGCGGGACGAACGGACGTTGAAGCGGGCTGAAGCCCGCGCTCCATCACTTCATGGCGCGAGCCTCAAAAAGCTGGCGGCGCTCTGCCGAGACGCCGCGACGAGGAATCACTTCTTCTTCCCCGGCCCGGTGCGGAAGGCTTCGTCGGTGAACAGATAAATTTCACGCGACTCCGCCGTGGCCATCAGGCCCTCCGGTACAAAGGCGCACGCCTCGATGTGCTCGTGCTTGAACTTGGTTTGATACGGCTTGCCCTTGAGCGCGCGGGTCACGTCGCCGCGGATGTTGAAAACGTACGCGCCATTTTTCGCCACCAGCGCGAGCAGGTTGCCGTCGCGGGAAATGTCCGCGCCGGTCACGGGCGAATCAATTTTCACCTCGCCGACCACGGCGAGCGTTTGCGCGGGCGCGCTGTTGCTCAGGGAAAATTTGTAGATGACCGCACGCGCGTCGTTGAAAACTTTCGAGACGAGATAGCCATTTCCAGCCCAGATGAAGAGGCTCTCGCAGTCGAAGGGCGCGGCGGGGTAACGCAAATTCCACGAGCGTGTCACGGGTGCGATGCCGGTCGTTGAAGCCTTCGTATCCGGCTCGTTGATTTGATGCACGCGAATGGTGATGGGCTTCGCGTCGTTGTTGCCGGTGTCGGCGAGAAAGAGATGGCCGGCGTCATCAATCGCGATGTCCTCCCAATCATCCAGCACCGCGCCGGTGATGCGATACTCGGCGAGCGGCTGGCCGTGGCGTGTCATGGCGTAGAGCACCTGACGTCGGCCGCCGCCGTCATTGTGCGTCCAAAAAACGGCGGGGTCTTTGCGGCTCACGACGAGGCCGGAACTCTCCGTGAGGCGCGGATGCTGAATCTTCCCCACGAGCAGCACGCCGGGTTCGACGAGTTGGCCGGCGGGCGGTGTTTCGTTCGAGGCCGCGCGGCACGAGGTCAAAGCACAAAGCAAAATTGCCCGCATCCATTTCAACGCGCACGCCGCCTGGGAGCGCCGGCTTCCAGTCGGCGTGTTCGTGACGGCCAAACGTGTTCGAGCCGACAGGATGCCGACGCTCCCGGAAAACAAATGTGCTGCAAGCCATTTCATGTGAACACGGACATTGAACAGCAATTGCCGGATCCGTGCCTTAACTTTCTGTGCATGGACTAAGGAGTGGCAGACGATCCGGCAGGGCGCGAGGCTTCAACATTGACGGTTCCGGCTGAGAACCTTCCGGAGTTATCCGTATTCAAGCGGCACAAATGCCGCGCTCGTGGGCGCGGACGGGAAATTAACGATCTTCGCGACCGCGCACCGCCACATCGAACACGCCGGTCAGCACTTCGCCTCGCACTTTCACCTGCGTCCAGAGGCGGTAGGCACCCGGTTTCGGGAAGGCGTAAGGAAAAGAAATTTCGCCGTGCGTCATTGTGTTCGTCATGCCCATCGGCGGGAGCTGGCAGAGCGGGTCGCCTTTCGTGGAGCCGACTTTGAGCGGGGCCTTGCCCTCGGCGCGCAGCTCGAAGAGTTGCTGCGCGGCCATCGAGAAGCTGCCGCCGGGGTGCAAGTGCGTGAAGACTGCGCCGTCGTCGCGCCGCACGATGAGATGCCCGGCCATGCCCATGAAATGTTCGACCGGCACCGGGCGCAGAATCACGTCGCGCACGGTGAAGGTCAGTCGCGTATCGCGATTCTCGACGGGCGGGCCGTCGAGCACGAGGTCGAGGTAAAGATTCGGCGCGAGGGCGACGCGCTGTTTGTTCGTGGCCGTGCCGCCGGTGAAGGGCGAACTGAGTTTCCAACTGTCGTCAGGATCGGTCGTGCGCTTGGTTGTGACGGTTGAAGGAAGATTCGTCGCGTCCGACAGCGTCACGTTCGCGGTCAGCGTTTCGGCGAAACCTGTTTCGTAAGTGACGTCCGCATACGCTCGGTAGTCACCGGGAGGCAGTTCGGGCAGGGGAGCCTCGAAGGTTTTGTAATCGAGCTTGAGCGGATGCAGATGCGCGAAGGCGTCCATGCCGGGATCGCGCACGAGGAACAGGTGCATGAGCTTGCCGTGTTCCGGCACGAGCGGGCCGGTGGGTTTGCCCGGCTTGATGATGCGGGTGATTTTCAGGAAGCGCGTGCCGTTCTGTTCGCGCAAAGTGGCCTTGGCTTCGACGGGTTGATAGAGGCGGTTGTTGCGGTAATCGCCAGCTTCCAAGTCCCACCAATTTTTCCCCAGCACCAGCGCCGTGCCGATGACGAGCGCCGCGACAGTGGCCAGTCCGCGCGCGAGCCAGCGGCGTTTGCGTCCGGGCGTTTCGCCGCCGGGCAATACACTTTCGCGCACCGCCGCGCCGATGATGCTGACCGCGAGCAGCACGAGCAGCGCGCCAAACAACGCGAGAATCACGCCGAGCACGGGCGGCATCCCGAGCACGCGCGTGGCGACGGCGTTGACCGGCACGATGACTTTGCCCACGCCTGCCTCACCTTCGACGGACACTTCCACGCTCTGCGCGCCGCCGCGCATGAACCAGAGTTGCGCGCTGAACAAATTGGTTTCGCCGCGCACGGGTTGCGCTTCATCCGGCGGTGGTGCGCCCTGGCGTCCGCTGTCCCAGCGCATGGGCAGGGCGGTGACGCGGCGTGCGCCGTTCGTCTCCACGCGCACGGAAATTTCCGCGAGACCGGGAATCACTCCGGGCGGCCGCACGACGACGCGCACGGGATACGCGCCGGCCCGGCCCTCGAAGAAGACGTTCTGATCGCCGATGTGGGCCTGAACAACAGAAGTCAGGATGAAAAGGATGACGAGCGTGGTGAATGACGAATGACGGATGACGAATGACGAAATGAAACGCAGCACGACGGGTGTGAATTTTGCGGCTGACTTTTTCACAAGCCAAGGCAACTGGTTCACCCGGTTGTTTTCTTCCCGAAAAGTTTGCTGGCTCGATTCGTCATTCCTCATTCGTCCTTTGGAATTCGCGTCAGCGTCTCACCTTCGCCATCCAGTTGCCGAGCGCGAGGCCGACGCCGGACGCAGCCAAAGCATAGGCCAGCGAGATGACGAAGGTGCGCGCGCTCACCGTGGGCAGTCCGGCGGGACTTTTCTCGTCCCAGAATTTTCCGCGCCATTCACCCAGCGACTCGGTGTAGCCCCAGTGGCGGTCGGCGGCGAAGAACCAGTTCTGCCCGCTGGGACTCAGAAGGAACTTGGAGAAATACCATTGCGTGACCGAGAAGAGCGCGACGAAGGCCACGGCGGAGAGCACGACGATCAACGCGTCACGCCACCAACGCCGCCCCGCGCCGATGAAGTTGCGAATCAGGTCCAACGCGAACGCGGGCACCACAAGCAGCAGCGGGAACGGCAGCGGCACGAAGTGATCCACGCGATTGGAAATGGGTCCGAGCTTCGGCGCACCGGGAAAGAGCGGCAGCACCCAGGCCATCCCGGCCACGATCAACATGTAGCCGAGCGCGCCGAGCGTGGCGCTCCAGCGAAATTTCGCCGCACGCGAAAGGCCGACGAGGTAGAGCGGAAAGGTCATGCACGAGCCGTAGAAGAAGGGCGGGCTGTGCTGCTGGTTCGGGAAACTGGTCTCGATCAGGAAGACCGAGGCCATCGCGAGCAGCACGCCGTTGCCATAGACGAAGAACCAGCGGCTCGGTGCGGCGGAAGCGTTCGCCTCCACCGGGCCGTTATTCTGCTCGCGCAACACGAGCAGCAGCGCGCCGAGCACCACGGCCCACATGCCGAGCGCGAGCACGGTGTGCGGCGGGCTGAGAATTTTCACGTCCAGCCCGTAGGCGTCGTGCCACCAGTTGTCGAACGGCGCGGAGATGAGCATGGCGAGACAACCCCAGATCGTGACCCACGCGCCGATGGGACCGCGGAAGCCCCAGAGTTTCACGGCGGCATTTTTCTCCGCAACGGTTCCCCAAAAGGTCGTTTGCAGCACGAGCCACGCGGAGAGGAAACCGCCCAGCAGTCCGCCGACTTGAATTGCCAGGTGTGCCGGGGTCCAGAACGTGTCGCGCCCGATGGTCCGATGCCACGAGATGTCCCAGAGGATGCCGACCACGATGCTCGTCGCGCCGAGCATGACGATGCGGCTGACCCAGTGGGCGGAGAGGCGCGCGCGGGCGGTGGGCGCGGAAAGATCGTCGGTGGCAGTCAGCGTTGGCATAGTCGTGAATGAACTGCGGCTAGAATAGGCCGTCCGGTGGACGGGGCAAACCTTCTGTGCTGGAGAGGGCGCAACTCGCAGGTGCCGCCGTGTTCAATGCGAAGGAGCGCGGGCGTCCCGCCTGCCTGTCTGGAACCAGAGGCCGCTCCACCGAGTGGGCGTGGCGCGAGCGAAAATCTTTCGCGCCGTCCGGCGGGCGGGACGCCCGCGCCCCGGCGTCACAGGCTTCTGACTTTGCGGAATTGGTGATTGTGACTTGGCGCGTTTTCGGCTATGTCTCATCGCGTCCCGAACGTCCGAGTAACTCAAACTCATCCGTGCTCTGATTTTATGCGCCGACTTTTTTTCCTTTGCGTGGTGCTGACGGTGTGCGCTCTCGCCATGCCGGTCTGGGCCACCGCTCCCGCCATCGGCCAGCAGCCGCTCAACCGCACGGTCACGGAAAATGATCCGGTGAGCTTCTTCGTCGGCGGCGTCACGGGAGATGCGCCGCTGGTTTTCCTCTGGCATCGCAACGGCACCATCATCTCCAACGCGCCGAACGGCCCGGTCTATTCCATCCCTTTCGCTGCCCTGGCGGACAACGGCTCCGGTTACTCGGTCATCATCACGAACAGTTCCGGTTCCGCCACCAGCACGGTGGCCACGCTCACGGTCAACCCCGACGTCACCGCGCCGACCATTCTCAACGTGACTAACTCCCCGGACCGCCTTCGCGTCATTGTGGTTTTCTCGGAGCGCGTGGAACAGAACAGCGCCCAGGACATTTTCAACTACTCGATCCCCGGCGCAAACATCATCGGGGCCACGCTCGATCCCAGCGGCAGCAACGTGACGCTGACCGTGGATTCGGCACTGGTGGCCGGCGCGGCCTACAGCGTGTTCGTGGACAACGTGGCCGACCTGGCCGCGAACACCATCGCCGTCGGCACGCATTTTGATTTCAGGGCGGGCAACCCGCCGCTCATCACCATTCAGCCGGGCAACCGCACGGTCACGGAAAACCAGCCGGTGAGCTTCTTCGTCGGCGGCGTCACGGGAGATGCGCCGCTGGTTTTCCTCTGGCATCGCAACGGCACCATCATCTCCAACGCGCCGAACGCCCCGTCCTATTCCATCCCTTTCGCTCCACTGGCGGACAACGGCTCCGGCTTCTCGGTCATCATCACGAACAGTTCCGGTTCCGCCACCAGCGCGGTGGCCACGCTCACGGTCAACGCCGACGTCACCCAGCCGACCATCCGGCTCGTGACGAACGCGCCGAGTTACATCCACATCGTCGTCGTGTTCTCCGAGCGCGTGGAACAGAACAGCGCCCAGGACATTTTCAACTACTCGATCCCCGGCGCAAACATCACCGGGGCCACGCTCGATCCCAGCGGCAGCAACGTGACGCTGACCGTGGATTCGGCGCTGACCGACGGGGCCGTGTACACCGTGAACGTGGCGGGTGTGACGGATGTGGCCGCGTCGCCCAACTCCATCGCGCCCGGCACGTTTTTCAATTTTCGAGCCGGCCGGCCGCCGCTCATCACCCTCCAGCCGGAGAACCAAGTCGTGAACCCCGGCGCCTCGGCGTCCTTCACCGTCATCGCCACCGGGACCGAACTCGAACACCAGTGGTATCGCGGCCTGAACAAACTGGCCGACGAGACGAACGCCACGTTGACCCTGCCGTCCGTGACGCCCGCGATGCTCGGCAGCTATCGCGTGGTCATCGCCAATTTTCTCGGCTCGATCACGAGCGCCGCGGCGACGCTGAGTTTCTTCAGCAACTACGCCGTGGATTTGCCGCCCGGCTACTCCTTCGTGACGAAACAACTCGCCAACAACAGCCCGCAGTTCCCCGTGCCGCCGTCAGACATGACGCTCTTCAAGTGGATTCCCGCCGCGCAAAATTTCGCCGTCTATAATTTCGCGGCGGGCGCAGGCTGGAATCCTTCCGAGCCGGTCGTGGATGTGGGCGAAGGCGTGATCATCCAGACGGCGGTCCCCGCGTCGCTCGTCTTCACCGGCACACGCATTGTGCCGTCGCTGCCAGTGTCGTTGTCGCCGGGGTTTAATTTGCGCGGCGCGCAAATTCCCATCGTGGCCGGCTACGCGGACATCGTCGGGTCGCCACAGGAAGGCACGCTGGTTTATCAGTACCGCCCCGGCGGCGACCTCGCGCCGTTCAACGAAACGAATTATCACAACAACTTTTTTATCTACGGCCAGTGGCGCGACCAGCCGCCGCGGCTGCGGGTGGGCGAGGCCGCGTGGATTCGCCTCGGCAGCCCGGTTGTGATCACGAATCAGCCGGTGGCGCTGACGAACGTCAACATCGGCCAGTCGTTCTCCTTCACCGTCGGCGCCATGGGCGAGGAGCCGATCCGCTACCAGTGGCGCTTGAACGGCCAGGACATTCCCAACGCCACGAACGCCAACTACTCGATGAACTCCGCGTCGCCGAGCAATGCGGGCATTTATAGCGTCACCGTCGGCAACGTCCTCGGCGACCTCAACAGCGCCAGCGTCCCGCTGAAACTCAACGTCGCGCCCTTCGCGCTCACCGATGACTTCGCTGACGCCGGCAACGTCAACGACGCCAACCGCCTGCTCGCGAGCCACAACCGCAACGCCACCACGCAGCCCGGCGAGCCGCAGCACGCTGGCAAGCGCACGCGCTCCTCCGTGTGGCTGAACTGGACTGCGCCGACCGGCGGCATCGTGAGCATGAGTTCCATCGGGAGCGGCTTCGACAGCGTGCTCGCGGTCTATACCGGCCCGAGCGTTTCCAATCTGCATCTGCTCGACGCGGACGACGACGGCGGCGGCTACGGCGGCGCGCGCGTGCGCTTCAATGCGCGCGTGGGGAACGTCTATCGCATCTGCGTCTCCGGACTCGGGGACAGCCAGGGCGATATTTTGCTGGGCTGGAATCTGGAGCCGACCGCGCAGTTCCTTCCCGAGTTCGGTACTCAGCCCCGCGACCTCACGGCGGGCTATGGCGGCAGCGCGCAATTTTCCGCCGCCGTCACGAACGGCTTTGTGAGCTACCAATGGTTCTTCAACGGCGCACCTCTGACCAACAACTCCAGCGCGACCACCGCCACGCTCACCATCACCAACATTGGCGACCAGCACGTCGGAAGATATTTCGTGCGCGCCTCGAACCAGAGCCGCAGCCGCGACAGCCGCCGCGTCGAGTTGCAATTGCAAGACCCCGGCCCGGTGGAGGCCATTGATGGCCTGATGTTTGTGGACAAGCTTCTGGACTTGGAGGCGATTCCCGGCAGCGGCGTCCCCTTGAAGCGGCCCGATCAAAAATTCGGCACCGTGCATCACGGTTACTCGAAGTCCAACCCCGGCTCCACCGTCGGTGCTTACGCGCGCGACGTGGGTGAGCCGAACCATTGTGGCATCGCGGGCGGCTCGACCGTGTGGTTCGCCATCCAAGCCGAGGCCACCGGCCAGCTCTACGTCAACACCGACGGCAGCAGCTACAACACGCTGCTGGCCGCCTACATCGGCCCCGGCGACAGCTACGTTACGCTCACCAACGTCGGCTGCGACAACAACAGCGGCCTGGACGGACTCGACAGCCGGATGAATTTCCCCGTGCTCACGAATAATTATTATTACATCGCCGCCGGCGGCGTGGGCGCGGCCTTCGGCACGCTCAAGTGGAAGTTCCAGCTCGTGCGCCCGCTCACGATCACGAACATCGCCTACACCAACATCTCCGGCGGACGCGTGACCATGAAGATCAACAACACGCCCGGCCTTACTGCGCTGGTGCAGTCCGCGACCAACCTCGTCTCGCCCTTCTGGATCACGAACTTCACCTCGACCAACGCCGTGTTCAATTACACGAACAACAATGTCGGTGCGACCAACCGCTTCTACCGCGCGGTGAACATTTTCTGACCGGGCCATCGGGGTGGAGCGACGACCCTCCACCAACGCCTGCACTTCTCTGCTCAACTGCTGTGCTATCGTTGCTCCAGATCGCGCAACGCCAATTCCATCTCGGGAAACCGGAACGTGAACCCATTTGCCAATAATTTTCCCGGCACCACGCGGCGGCTCTTGAGCATCAGCTCCGTCTCCGTCCGCAAGAAAAACGCGCCCACCTCCAGCATCCACTCTGCCGCCGGCAGTCCGAACGGCACAGCGCCGCACACGCGGCGAAAGGTCCGCATCATCTCCGCGTTCGTGAGCGGATGCGGAGCGGCGAGATTGACCGGCCCGTGCAGTTCCTCATGCTCGAGAATCCATTCCACTGCGCGGCAGAAATCTTCCTCGTGAATCCACGAGACGAACTGCTGGCCGCTGCCCATGCGCCCGCCCAGTCCCACTCGTGCGAGGCGGCGCAGGATTTGAAACACTCCGCCCACCACCGGGCCGAAGACGAGCGAGATGCGCAGCCTGACCTGGCGCGTGTGCGGCGTGGGCATCACCACCTGCGCCCGCTCCCACGCCCGCGCCACTTCCACCGAAAAAACATCATGCACCTCCGGCGTCGTCGCAAAGTCGGTGCTCGCCTCGTCATGCGCCGCACTCAAGGTGTGCCGGTAAATCGTGGCCGTGCCGCTGTTCAACCACGCGCGCGGCGGCTGCGCGCACCGCGCGATGGCCTCGCCAATCACCCGCGTTGAGTCCACGCGCGAGTCCATGACCAGCTTCCGGTTCTCCGGCGTGAACCGGCAGTTCACAGAGCGCCCCGCGAGATTGATCACCGCCTCCGCCCCGTCCAGTTCACGCGCCCAATCCCCGACCGTCCGCGCGTCCCACGCGACCTCACGGAACCGCGCTTTGGGCGAAGGCTTCCGCGTCAACACCACCGCCTCCCACCCGCGCGCCTGCAAATGCCCCGCCAGCAACTGCCCGAGGAACCCGCTTCCGCCCGCGAGGATGATTTTGCGCGCTTTCATTTCTTATCGCGCGGCAGCAGCGCCGCCAGCGCCAGCATCAAGGCCAGTTCGAAGATCAGACCCGCGTGCAGGCGGCGACGGCTCGGGCGTTTGGTAGTCGGGGCGGCTTCCTTGCGCTTCGCGCAGGCGAGCCAGCCGTGAAGTTCGCTTTCACATGTCATAGGCACCTCACTTCCAATTAATCCACTTCGCGATCTTGTTGCCGAGCTTCACGAACTTGATCACCGCCGGAGTCGGCAGCGCGTCAATCTGGTCGTACCAGCCGCTCATGGTCGCGAAGAAATCGCGCATGGCCACGAGGCGGTCATGGGTGAACTTGTCTTTCCCCGCCTCCTCGGTGCAGGCGCGCAGCAGGGCCACCGTGGGATCGATCTCGCGCTTCTTCCGCTCGTCGAGCACCTGGCGGAACATCTCCCACACGTCGGCCATGCTCTCGAAATGATCGCGGCGGTCGCCCATGACGTGGACGATTTTCACGATGCCCCAGTTCTGGAGTTCGCGCAGGCTGTTGCTCACGTTCGAGCGGGCCACGCCGAGGGCGGCGCACAGTTCGTCGGCGTGCAGCGGCTTGGGCGAGAGGTAGAGCAGCGCGTGAATCTGGGCCATGGTGCGGTTGATGCCCCAGCGCACGCCCATCTCGCCCCAGTGGAGGATGAATTTCTCTTGGACGGGTGTGAGCTTTTCCATAATTCCTTAAGTTCTGTCTGGACGGAAATTAAGGAATGGACGGATTGGTGTCAACCGGCCGTTTGGACGGAGCGCGGACTTTCCAGTCCGCAGCAACTTTCGCAGGCCGGGGGCTCCAGCATTTGCGAACACCGCTCTACATTTCTCGTTGCTGCGGACTGGAAAGTCCGCGCTCCGTGGGGCAGGGACTCAACGTGGGCCGGTAGGGGCGACGAACTCCAACCGGTCCCGCCGCTGCTGCTGGTGGCGGTCGTGCAGCTCGCCCACGATGCGCCAGCCGATCCAGAGCGCGGCAATCAGCAGCACCGCGCCGGAGACGTGCTCCATGCGGAGCAGCACGCGCGGCGAGAAGCGGCCGTGGCCTTTCGACACGGCCCAGGCGAGCAGGAAAAACCAGAGCGTGGCCCCGCCCGCGACGCCGAGCACGCAGGCCACGCGGTCGTCCAGGGTGCGGTCCACCCAGTTGTGCGAGAGGAACGTGGCGGTGAGTGTGACCCAGAGCAGCAGCACGGACGGATTCCCCAGCACACGGACGAAGCCGGTCATGAACGCCGAGCGCGGATGCAGTTTCTCCTCGATGCGGTCCGCGCTGCGCGAATGGTCGGGGATGGATTTGGCGCGGAAGTATTTCCACGAGAGCGCAAGCAGGAACAGAAAGCTCAGGAGTTCCATTGTGGACTTCACCATCGGCAGGCCGAGGAAGGCGGAGAAACCCGTGAGCGAGATGGCGCAGTAGATGGATTCCATCAGCACGGAGCCGAGGCCGATCATCAGCGCCCAGCGAAAGCCGCGGCGCGCGCCTTCGTTGATGATGGTGAGATTGATCGGGCCGACGGGAATGGAGACGAGGAAACCGGCGATCAGTCCGGTGACCAGGGCGACGTTGCTGTGCTCAAGGAAAGGCATTCAGCTTAACGAGTTCCGGCGGGCATGTTCTCGTCCTCGTCGTCTTCATCGTCCTCGATCTCGCGCTGCATCTTGCGGGAGATGTAGGGGCGCACGAAGCCGTAGAGCAGGAAGGCCGTGAACAGAATCGGCATGACGATGTAGAGAATCTTTTCCCGCAGGATGACCACGCTGCCGACGAGCAGCGCGGCGAGCATCGTCTTCCAAAATGTGCTGGTGGAGCGGAAGTCGAATTTCTTGAAGGTCGGATATTTCACGCGGCTGACCATCATGGCGGACAGAAAGATGAGCAGCACCGGCAGCGCGTATTTCCACTTCGAGGGCGCGAGTTCGCGCTCGTCGAGATGCACCATGAGCATGGTGAGCGAGGCCACCAGCCCCGCCGCCGCCGGGATGGGGAAGCCGAGGAATTCCTTGCCACCGCCCGTGCCGGCCATCGTCGCGAGACAGTTGAACCGCGCCAACCTGAACGCGCCCGCGAGCAGATACGCCGAGGAGATGAACCAGCCAAACTCGGGGTGATTGACGAACACCTCGCGCAGCACCACGCGATGCACGAGGAACGCCGGGGCGACGCCAAAGGAAACCAAATCCGCCAGCGAATCAAACTCGCGCCCGAACGGGCTTTCCACGCCCATCATGCGCGCGATCCGGCCATCGAAGAGATCGAAGATGCAGGCGAGCAGGATGAAGCCGAGGGCGATTTTGATCTTGGTGTAGTCCGGGTGCGCCACATCCGCGCCAAGGTCCACGCCCACGATGTAAGTCAGCGCCACGAAGCCGCAGAAGAGATTCGCGGCCGTGAAGAGGTTGGGCAGAAAATAAATTTTCAGCTTCGGCTCCGGCGCGTCCGGCGTTGGTGTTTTATCAGCCATGTTCAAGTTTCAAATTTGGCGATGACGGACTGCCCGCCCGCCACTTCATCGCCCGCATTGACGAGCAACTTGACCTGCGGGGGCAAATACAATTCCACGCGCGCAGCCGGACGCATCATGGCGATTCGGACACTGCGCGAGACGATCTCGTTCGATTTGATCCACGGGAGAATGCGTTGGCCCCAAGTGCCGCCGATGAGGCGCACGGCAATTTTCGTGTCGAGCCGCCCGATGACGTCGAGGCCGATCAGCAAGCTTTCCGTGCTGACCACGCCGGCGTCTTTGCGCGCCCGTCGGTGCTCAAAATGCGCGACCGTGGCGGTCAGCGGCGCGTATTGCATCTGCACATCGGTGAGCGCGACGCGGATAGAGAGTCGCCGGCAAGGGCCGTGGATGAATTCATTTTCCAGCGCGTCCTCGATGGACTCGATGCGGCCGTGCGCCGGGGCGACAATGGCGTTCAAGTCGCTCGGTTCTGCCGGATCGGGATCGCGCGAGAGATAAACCGCGGCTACGAGAAACACGCCCCAGACCGCGATGAAGATTTTGTGGTACTCCAGAATGAATCCGCCAAGCTGACGCCCCGCCCACGCACCCACGAATAACCCGCTCAGCGCGGCCAGCGACCAGAGTACGAGCCGGAGCGTGGCGTTGTTGGCGTGGCCGGTGTTCATGTGATTCGCGCGGGACGCTACCGGCGACGGATGATGATGAAAAGAATTAGTGGGACAGGCGCCCTCGCCTGTCAGTAGTCCGACAAGCGCCCCCGTTTACCGAAGTTGCTGCAGGCGGGGGCGCCTGCGCGACTAACGACAGGCGAGGGCGCCTGTCCCACTACAGTTCCCCCGCGCCTGCTCAGGGCTTGCTCGTGATCTGCGCCCAGTTGAGGTGCTGCGAGGCGGCGTATTTGGCGAAGGCCAGTTCGTTCTGGATAAGAACCGCGCGCACAATGCTGGAATCATCCGCGCGCCCGAAGCCGCCGATCATGTCCGGGATGATGTTCGCCTTCTTGTGCGCGTACATCACGGCGAAGGCGGCGCGGGCGAAGGCCACGTAAGGCAAATCTTTGTAGGCGCCTTCCGCCACGTCCTCCACGACATCGGCGAGGAATTCAAGCTGGTCCACGAGGTGCGGAAACTTGGGCGCGTGAATCTGCGTGAACTCGACCTTCCAGAGCGGCAGGTCGCGCAACATATCATCCACGATGGCGGGCGTCATGTAGGCCGCGCCGTGATTCAGGAAATCAGCAATCTCAGACATGCGGCGACGCTACCGGCGGGCTGGCGGGGAAGTAAATCAGTAATCATTCATCAGTAATTCAACGAAGCCGATGTCCGATGATGGAGGACTGACTCAATGACTACTTTCCCTCGCCCGGCCGCTTCATCTCGAACGTGCCCCAGTCGTATTTCGATTTGTAAGTGGAGAAGAAGTTCGTCGCGTCGGAGTGGCCTTCGTAGGTGTAAAGGCCGCCGGCCAGAAAACCCAAATTCTCTGAACCATGAAACGCCACGCCATTCGTGGATATGGAAGCCTCCATCCGCACGGTGTAGCCGGCATGGATGGTGATGAAGAGGGTGAGCCAGTGTTTGAAAGCGGCGTCAAACTTCACCTCGAACTGATTGGTGTCTGCGGCGGTGATGATCGCGCGCAGTTTATCGTTGTGCCCATTCGCGTCGCTGTGCCAGCGACCTTCCCAGCGGCCAGCGATACCCGTCGTCGGCGCAGTTTGTTTCGCAGCGTCGCGCCATTCACGGTTGAAGGAAGAACAGCCGGTCACGCCCAGCAACAACGTGAGAAGACCGAGTTGAATCCAAGGGCGAGATTTCATGGACGAGTGGTAGCAGCGGAAAAAACGCCTGCCAATCCGAAGTTGCGCGGGAAAGTGGCGGGAGTGGCGGGGCTCGAACCCGTAACCTCTGCCGTGACAGGGCAGCGCTCTAACCAATTGAGCTACACCCCCGCGCAAACGGGGCGGCAAGTTATGGAACGCGCTTGAGGTCGTCAACCGTGAACTCTGTACTCGCCGTAGAAAAAAGATCCGGGCAACAGACGCCAAGGAGGTGGGGGTGGAGAACCCCGCTGAAGAAACGTGCTGTCACCCGAATCAAATTTTCAAAATCTTTTGGACGATTGCGACCTGCTTCTCTTTTTGTCAACAGCATCATCGGCACGCCCGCGCGGGAAGTGAAGAGCGGGCGAGATTTTCTTCCGGGGCGCGGGCAAGGCCTCGCCAGCGGGGCGTTCCCGCGTGGATTGCGCGGTGAATCGAGGCTGGTGGTCCAGGCGTTGGGTGCAGCGGCGGGAACACGGCGATCCGTCGGACGCCCGCACAAACCCTTTGTCGAACGCCGCCATCAATGGTTAATTCCGCGTCGCTCATGCCGGCTGAAACTGTTGCTGCCTCCCCATTGACCGCGCCCGTCGCGGCGGCTCCATCACGCCCGGAACTGCTCGCGCCCGCCGGCGATTGGGAATGCGCGAAAGCGGCGGTCGAGAATGGAGCGGACGCGATTTACTTCGGACTGGAACGCTTCAACGCCCGGATGCGCGCGCATAATTTCACCGAGGCGGACTTGCCGAAGCTGATGGAGTTTCTGCACCGGCGCGGCGTGCGCGGTTACGTCACGTTCAACACGCTCGTCTTTGCCAATGAACTCGCGGACGCGGAGCAATACCTGCGCGCCATCATCGCGGCGGGCGTGGACGCGGCCATCGTGCAGGACGTGGGCGTGGCCCGGCTCATCCGCCGGCTCTCGCCGGATTTTCCGATTCACGCCTCCACCCAGATGTCGATCACGAGCGCGGCGGGCGTGCGTTTCGCGCGCGAACTTGGCTGCAACCTCGTGGTGCTGGCGCGCGAGTGTTCGGTTGCGGACATCGAGAAGATTCAGAAAGTAATCAGTGAACCGGTCATCAGTAATCAGTTGTTTGAAGGCCAAGTTGCGCCTCCACGGATTACTGATTCACGGATTACTGATTACACTCCACTCCCCCTCGAAGTCTTCGTCCACGGCGCGCTCTGCGTCGCCTACTCCGGCCAGTGCCTGACGAGTGAATCGCTGGGCGGACGTTCGGCGAATCGCGGCGAATGCGCGCAGGCCTGCCGGATGCCTTACGAGTTGGTGAGCGACGGCCAGACCGTGCCGCTCGGCGACCGCAAATATCTCCTCAGCCCGCAAGACCTCGCCGGCCTCGACGTGCTGCCCGAACTTGTGCGCAGCGGTGTGGCGTCACTGAAGATCGAAGGACGGCTCAAGACGCCCGAGTACGTGGCGAACATCACGCGTGTTTATCGGCAGGCGCTGGACGGGATGGTCGAGAGCCGAGAGCCGAGCAACAAAGTCCAGACGGCTTCCGGCCCTCGACCCTCGACCCTCGACCCTCGGCAGTACGATTTGGAAATGGCCTTCTCGCGCGGCCTCTACACCGGCTGGTTTCGCGGCATCAACAATCAGGAACTTGTGCACGCGCGCTTCGGAAAAAAGCGTGGCGTGTTCCTCGGCGAAGTCACCCGCGTGGAGCGCGACCGCGTGCGTCTCACGTTGCAAGCACCGCTCAAGGCCGGTGACGGCGTGGTCTTCGACAGCGGCCATCCGGAGTTGGATGAGGAAGGCGGGCGCGTGTTCGCGGTGCATCGTGCCCCCGGCGTCCCGCCGGGTGGAGGCGAGCCAAGTCCGAATGCACTTCCATCGTCGAGCAGCGTTCGTCGTCAGGACAACTCCACCCGGCGAGACGCCGGGGGCACGACGGAGGAAGTCGCCCTCACCTTCATGCCGGACGCCGTGAATTTTTCGAGCGTTCACGTCGGCGACAAGGTTTGGAAGACCAGCGACCCGGAACTGGACCGCCGCCTGCGCCAGACCTTCGCGGGCGAGCAACCGCAATTCCTCCGTCCTGTCGCGCTCGAGATTCACGGTCACGCAGGCGTTCCGCTCACCGTGCTGGCGCGTGATGAAAAGGGCCACGTTGCCCAAGCCACTTCTGCCATGCCGCTGGTCGCCGCGCAGAACCGTCCGCTCACGACGGAGAAGTTGCGCGAGCAACTCGGACGGCTCGGCGGCTCGGTCTTTGAACTCGGCGAACTGACCAACCGGCTCGAAGGCGAAGTGATGCTGCCGGTCAGCGAGTTGAACCGACTCCGCCGTGAAGTCGTGGCGGCGCTCGAAGCGCAACGCGCTGCGCCCAAACGCTGGCAACTTGCGGAGCGCGGAACACGGAGTGTGGAACGCGGAACAGAATTACCGAGCACGGGCGAAGCCGAGTTGATCGTGCTGGTGCGGACCCTGCCGCAGCTCGAAGCCGCGCTGCGCTGCGGCGTGACGACGATCTACTGCGAGTTCGAAGACCCGAAAAAATACCGCGAAGCCGTCACCACCTTCCACACGGCCCGCAGTTGCTCTGAACTCTCAACGCTCAACCCTCAACCTTCCATCTGGGTCGCCCCGCCGCGCATCACCAAACCCGGCGAGGAATGGATTCTCCAGCAGGTGCGCTCCTGCAACGCGGACGGCTACTTGATTCGCAACTACGACCACCTGGAATTTTTTACGGACGCCCGCCGGCGCGGCGACTTTTCGCTGAACATCGCCAATGCGCTGACGGCCGAACATTTCCGCACGCAACACAAGCTCGAACAGTTGACCGCGTCCTACGATCTGGACGCGACGCAGATTGGTGCGCTGTTGCGCTCCGCGCCACCGGCGTGGTTCGAGATCACGATTCATCAGCACATGCCCATGTTTCACATGGAGCACTGCGTGTTCTGCGCGTTTCTTTCGAGCGGCACGGATTACAAAAATTGTGGACGACCCTGCGACACACACGACGTGAAGCTCCGCGACCGCGTGGGCATGGAGCATCCGCTCAAGGCCGACGCCGGCTGCCGTAACACACTCTTCAACGCCAAGGCCCAGACCGGCGCGGAGCATGTGGCGACGTTCATCGAACTCGGGGTGCGCCAGTTCCGGATCGAATTTCTCAACGAGTCCACCGAGGAGGTGACGCAGACCGTCGCGATGTACCGCCGCCTGCTGCGCGGCGAAGTGAGCGGCGGGGAACTGTGGCGTGAATTGAAGTTGAAGAACCAGCTCGGCGTGACACGCGGGACGATGTAGCGGCGGGTTGAAGGTCTTGTCCTTACCCACATCTTTGAGCGTGGATTTCCGAGCCCCAACGGGGCGCTATTCGATAGCCCAGGGCAAAGCCCTGGGACAAAGGCGCAAAGGAACCAAGCCCTGAAAGGGCGGCACTCCGAGATGGCCGGGTGCAAAGTTGTTCCGCCCTTTCAGGGCTTGAAATTTTCAGCCATTTGAACCCAGGGCTTTGCCCTGGGCTATGGAATGACGGCCTTTCAGGCCTGGAAACAGAGATGCGGACTTGTGGGTAGGGACGAGGGTTGAAGGTTGCCGGTGGATCGGCCCTGATGTCCCACGCCCTCACCCCTGCGCGTCGAGGTAGCTCTGCAACAAAATCGCCGCTGCCATCTTGTCCACCTTCTCCTTGCGGTCGGCGCGGCGCACGTTGCCTTCGAGCAGCGCACGGTTGGCCATCACGGAAGTCAGCCGCTCGTCCCAGGTTTTGATGGGCGTCGTGATCACGGGCTGAAGCGCAGCGATGAAGTCTTTCACCTTTTGCGCCGCCGGGCCGAGCGTGCCGTCCATGTTGCGCGGCAGGCCCACGAGGATGAGTTCGACTTCCTTCTCGCGCACGAGTTGCTGGAGCCGCTCGAGGACTTTGCTCATTGGCTCGGATGGAATGTATTCGAGCGGCGTGGCAATTATTTTCAATTCATCGGTCACCGCGACGCCGATGCGCCGCGTGCCGTGGTCCAGGGCCAAAATTCGCATGGCCGCAACCATTTCTCCCTCCCGTCGTGACGTCCACGGAAAAAACGAGGCGACTCCGACGCGAAGAACTTGCGGTCCGCGCTCCGCGAACGCCCTGATTGCGAGCGCCAAACCTTTCGCCCAAATGCCGCGCCCCATGTCGAGCCGGAAGGAGTATCCGTTCAATCCCGGCGGGGTGCTGTCGAGCGGAAATGCGTTTGCGAAGCGCCACGGGCTGGAGGGTAAGAAAGTTTCTGCCGCCGATCTGCCGCCGAAGTATTACATCCTCGACATGTTTCCGTATCCGTCCGGCGCGGGATTGCACGTCGATCTTCCGCGACGGCGCTGACGTTCAGGCTGAAGCCGCAGGCAAACATCTCCGGCAACAGCACGAGCGAGCCGCGCGGAATGCGCGATGTCGGCGGAGCCGGTTACGCCGCTGGTCGGCGGGGCCACGGCCCGCTCACGGCTTCAGGTCGTTCGGCTCGCCGGGCGCGAGGTCAGTAAACGATCAGCAACCCGTTGCTGCCGACGTTGACGTAGTTGGTGCCGGTGGTGGTCGCGCCTTTGCCGTCGCTGATGGTGTAGGTGAAGCGGTCGGCGCCGTTGTAGGTGCTCGACTGTTTGCAGCGGGCCGTGGGGCATTCCGCCGCCAGCCATTCGAGTCTGCAAGAGTTCGGGCTGGTGGATTCCTCGCGCGGCATGAGCGCGGTGCGCCGACTGCTCCATCAGGCGGCGGCCAATCCGCGCACCACCGTTCTCCTCTCCGGGGAAACCGGCGTGGGCAAGGATCTCTTCGCCCGCGTGATTCATCAACTGACTTTCCAGAAGGCGGAATCGGCCCCGCCGCTCATTGTGCTGAACTGCTCGACCCTGCCGGCGGAAATGTTCGAGGCCGAACTGTTCGGGGCCACGAAAGGCGCTTACACCGGCGCGCACCAGAACCGCATCGGCCTGGCCGAGGCGGCGCACGGCGGCACGTTGTTCCTGGACGAAATCGCCGAGGTGCCGCTCTACCTGCAAGCCAAGCTGCTTCAGTTTTTGGAGACGCGGGAATACCGCCGCCTCGGCCACTCGGACACGCTCCACTTCGAGGGCCGCATCCTCGCGACGACCAACAAGCCGCTCGAAACCGAAGTGCAGGCGGGCCGCTTCCGCGCCGACTTGTGGTATCGGCTGGACGTGTTGAACATCCACATCCCCCCGTTGCGCGAGCGAAAGGAAGACGTCACACCCCTCGTCGAATTTCTCCTGGACAAGCTCTGCGAGAAATATGATCGGCCGCGCCTGATTCCGAAACCCGAGGACCTCGCCGCGTTGCAGGGCTACGAATTCCCGGGCAACGTGCGCGAGTTGCGCAACCTCATCGAGCGGTCTCTGCTGCAAACGGCGGTGGACGCCAACTGGCTGGAAATGGATCGGGTCTGGTTGCGCCGGCCCAGTCCCGCAGCCCCGGCTGAGAACGCGGTCCCGGTCCCGCTGGCCGTGGAGCGGACGTTGAGTCCCATGGAGGAACAGGAATACACGCTCATTCGCAAAACGCTCGCCACCGAGCGCGGACTCATCCGGCGCTCCGCCGCCAAACTCGACATGTCCCATCAAGCCCTGCTGCGCCGGCTGGACAAGTGGCCGGAACTGAGAGTCGCTTGAGCGCCGCGCCTCATGGCGGGCGCGGCCCTCGCGAGCGGAGACGGCAGGATCGCCCGCGCCAATTTCTACCCGCGCGCAGGACCACGCCGCCCGCCCGGAACCCCGGACCAATGGGCAGACCAACTGGTCCTCAAGTGGACCACGCTGGCCGAGACCTTGGGGACCGGGCGGAGGCCGGAGCCATCGAACCCCGATGCCGCCGCCGGTTTATGCGCCCGGACGGCTTCAGATGGCCTGCGGCATCGTCGTTGCTTGGCTGGCCCCAAGGCATGACATGGGTGTCCTAAAAATAATCAAAACTCTGACCTGATGATTCTTAACCAAGAAAATTTTGCTCCGGCGAACCGCTGTCCGGCGCAATCCGCTCCGGGACGGCCGCTCTCAAAACGCCCGCGCGCCTTTGGATTCCTCGGCGCAGCCTTGTGCCTGAGCCTGCTCGCCCTGTGGTCCCTGCCCACCCGCGCCGCCGAGAGTCCATCCCCCTCCGCGCCGCACCAACCCCAAGTCTTGACGGTGGAAGGCCGCGTTTCGATTTTGCCCGCCGGTGTCAGCGTCTGGCAACCGGCCAAGCCCGGCCAGGTTCTGCACGTCGGCGACAAGTTGCGCACCGAGAAGAACAGCCGCGCCACCGTCCGCCTCGCCGATCTCAGCGTGTTGCGCCTCAAGGAACTTACGACCTTTGAACTGCTGCCGCCGCACTCGAAAGACCGCAAGCCGTTGCTCGATCTCAAGAGCGGTTCGCTTTATTTCTTCAGCCGCGAGAAGCCTCTCGACATCCAGTTCCGCACGCCCACGGCCGTCGGGGCCATTCGCGGGACGGAATTTCTTCTCACTGCGACCGAAGACGGAGAAACCCGCCTTGCCCTGTTGGACGGCGCGGTGGACTTAAGCAACGAAGCCGGCCAAATCCAGATGCAAGCCGGCGAGCAGGCCCGCGTGGTCAAAGGTCAGCCGCCCACCAAGTCTCCGTTGATTGATGCCGTCAACGTCATCCAGTGGTGCCTGTATTATCCGGCGGTGGTGGACGCGGACGAAATCGCCTTCACCGCGCGCGAAAAAGAAATGTTGAGCGAATCGCTGGCCGCTTATCGCGCCGGTGATTTGCTCGGCGCGCTGGCGACCTTTCCCGCCGACACGATTCCACCCAGCGAGGCCACGCGCGTCTATCACGCCGCGCTGTTGTTGAGCGTGGGTCGCGTGGACGAGGCGAGCCGAATCCTCGGCGATCTCCCCGCCGCTTCCGGGCCGGCCCAGGCTCTGCGCGAATTGATCGCCGCCGTGCAGTTCAAGGAGTGGACGCGCCCCGCGCCACCCGCGACGGCCAGCGAATGGCTCGCCGAGTCGTACTATCTTCAATCGCGCGCCCGGCTCGACGACGCGCTCAAGGCGGCACGCCACGCCACCGCCCAGTCGCCCGCGTTTGGTTTTGCGTCGGTGCGCGTGGCGGAACTGGAGTTCAGCTTTGCCCGCGTGTCCGCCGCCGAGTCGGCGTTGGATCTCGGCCTCAAAAATTCTCCGCGCCACGCGCAGGGTCTCGCGTTGCGCGGCTTCCTTGCCGCCGCTCGCGGGCGTTTGCCGGAAGCGTTGCAGTGGTTTGATCAGGCCATCGCGGTGGACGGCGCGTTGGGCAACGCCTGGCTGGGACGCGGCCTAGTTCGCATCCGTCTGGGCCAGCGCACGGAAGGACGGCAGGATTTGCAAACCGCCGCCGCGCTGGAGCCGAATCGCGCGTTGTTCCGCAGCTATCTCGGCAAGGCGTTCAGCCACGAAGGCCAGGACGCGCTCGCGCAAAAAGATTTGCGGCTGGCGAGAAAACTTGATCCCAACGACCCGACCGCGTGGCTCTACTCCGCGCTGCTCAACCAGCAACACAACCAAATCAACGCAGCGATCCGCGAGTTGGAGAAGTCGCAAGACCTGAACGACAACCAGTCCATCTTCCGCTCCCAGTTGCTGCTCGATCAGGACCGCGCGGTGCGCAGCGCGAACCTCGCGTCCATCTACCGCGATGCCGGCATGCTGGACGTGAGCGTGCGCGAAGCCGCCAAGGCGGTGAACGCCGACTACGCGAATTATTCCGCCCACCTCTTCCTCGCCAGCAGCTACGACGCGGCGCGCGACCCGAAGCTCTTCAACCTTCGTTTGGAAGCCCCGGCGCGCAGCGAGTGGCTGATTGGTAATCTGCTGGCCCCCGTCGGCGCAGGCACGCTCTCGCGCAACTTGTCACAACAGGATTACGTCCGCCTCTTTGAGAAGGACGGTTTGGGCATCAGTTCGAGCACCGAATACCACAGCCACGGCGAGTGGGTCCAGAGCGCGTCGCAATAAGGGCGGTTCGGCCAGATGTCTTACGCGCTCGACACTTACTACCGCTCGGACAACGGCCAGCGCCCGAATAACGATCTCGAACAACTCCAGCTCTCGGGCCAGTTCAAGTTCCAGCTCACGCCGCAGGACAGCGTGTTCCTGACCATGGAATACTTCAACCAGGAGAGCGGCGACGTGGCGCAACACTACGATCAGGCCAGCGCCAACCCCGGCCTGCGCGTGAAAGAAACTCAGGAACCCAATCTCTTCATCGGCTATCACCGCGAATGGTCGCCCGGCTCACACACGCTGTTCCTCGCGGGCCGCATCCAGGACACGCTGGGCCTCCAGAATCCCGACGCGCAGCCGCTGTTCGCGCGCATCCACACCAATGGCGCGATCACGCGCGTGCGCCGCGAGCCGTTCTACCACCTCAATTACGAGCGCGACTACGAAGTCTATTCGGCGGAGTTGCAGCAAATCTGGGAGTCCCATGCCCACACCGTCATCGTCGGCGGCCTTTACCAAAACGGCCGCGCCGACACGGACGCAAAACTCAAGGTTCTTGACACCGCGATGAGTTCGCAAAACCTCGATCTGGACGTGGAGCGTCTGAGTTTCTACGGCTACTACCAATGGCGCATCATCGAGCCGCTGGCGTTGACCGCCGGCCTGTCCTACGACCGGCTTACGTCTCCGCGTAATGTTCTGAATCCGCCGTTGAGCGGAGACGAAATCACCCAGGACCAGGTCTCGCCCAAGGCCGGCCTGATCTACACGCCGTGGAAACGCACCACCTTGCGGGCGCTCTACGCGCGCTCGATGGGCGGGCTGTTCAACGAAAATAGTTTTCGCCTCGAACCGACGCAGATCGCCGGCTTGAACCAATCCTTCCGCAGTGTGCTTCCCGAATCCGCCGCCGGTCCGCTCGCGGGCGCGCAGATTGACGCCTACGCGTTGAGCCTCGATCAATCCTTCGCCAGCGGCACCTTCCTCGGCGTGGCGGGCGAGCTGTTGCAAAGCGACGGCGCGCGCACGGTGGGCGCGTTCACCAACGGCATCGCCATCGCGGTGCCGAACCGCTTTACCGGCACGCGGCAGACGCTCGACTACCAGGAAAAGAGCCTGCTGTTCACGGCCAACCAATTGATCGGTGAACAATGGTCGGTGGGCGCGCGCTACCGAATCAGCGAGGCGAACCTGAAAAGCAATTTCCCGGATGTGCCGGCCACCGCGCTCTGGCAGGCGTCAGAGCCGCGGCAGACGGACCGGACCGCTCTCCTCCAACAACTCACGCTCTCGGTGGACTTCAACCACGCCAGCGGTTTCTTCGCCCAGTTCCAATCGCACTGGATGGCGCAGGACAATCGCGGCACCGCGCCCGCGCTGGCCGGCGAGAATTTCTGGCAGCACGACGTGTCCGTGGGCTACCGCTTCGCCCGGCGGCGCGCGGAAGTGCGGCTGGGCGTGCTGAATTTGACGGACCGGGATTACCAGCTCAACCCGCTGAACCTCTCGGCGGAGTTGCCACGCGAACGCACCTTCGTCGCGGCGGCGAAGTTTAATTTCTGAGGCGGCCCGCCGTAGATTGATCGGTGCACGCGTTGCCCCATCGCAGCCCATGAATTTGAAAAGAAAATATCTCAATCCGAGAATCGCCGGCGCGGCCAGCGCGTTGCTGCTCCTGGCCCTCGGCCTGGCCTTGCTGCACCTGAACTCGCGCCTCAGCCTCTCGCTGCGGTTTGCCAGCTACGATTGGGCGTACGATTTTTCGTTTCTGAGGTCGCGGCCCGCGCCCGAGCCGCAAGTCGCCATCATCTATCTCGACGAGGCGTCGCACCTCGATCTCAACCAGCCTTTCAACCGGCCGTGGGACCGGGCGATTCACGCGCGCCTGCTGGACCGCCTGACGGCCGATGGGGCCAAGGCCGTCATCTTCGACATCGTGTTCAGCGATCCCGGCCCGAGTCCCGAGACGGACCAGACTTTCGCCGCGTCCATCCGCCGCAATGGCCGCGTGATTCTCGCCGCCGATTACAGCGACAACCAGCTCACCTCCGACGACCGTGGCCGCACGCGGGAACGGACGGTGACGCAGCCCTATCCGCTGTTCGCCCAGGCCGCCGCCGGATGGGGCCTCGCCCAATTGCAACCGGACGAAGATTTTCTGGTGCGCGAACACAACCACGGCCCGCCCGACAGCGACTTCGTGAGTCTGACCTGGGCGGCGGCGCGGATGTTGCAGGTGCCGGCGGCGGCGAAGAACGAGGCGCGCTTCAGCGAGCGCTGGGTCAACTACTACACCGGCCCCGCCAACTTCGACGGCCTGAGCTACAAGCTGGCCTTTGACAAGCCGCCGGGATTTTTCCGCGAAAAAATTATCTTCATCGGCGGGCGTCCGCAAACCGGCCTGTTGCGCGAGCGCAAGGATCAATTCCGCAGTCCCTACACCACCTGGTACACCGATCCGGTCTTCGTGCCCGCCGTGGACGTTCACGCCACGACGTTGCTGAACCTGATCCACGAAGACTGGCTCCACAAATTGCCCGCCGCCGCCGAGTGGGTGCTGGTGCTGTTGGCCGCGCTTTTCTTCGGGGCCGGCCTGATGTATTTCCGGCCGTCGGCCGCGGTGGGCGTGGCGGCGGTGGGGGCGCTGGTCTTCACGCTGGTTGCGCTGCTCTTGTTCAGTCTGGGCGGAATGTGGTTTCCCTGGATGGTGATCGTCGCCGCGCTGGCCCCGGTGGGCCTGCTGTGCGCCATCAGTTTCAAATCGGTCGAGTGGTACGTCGTGCGTCGAAGTTTGGAGCAACAGCGTGAGCAGGCCCTGCGGCGGATTCAGGAGCAGGCCGCGCTGCTGGACAAAGCCCAGGACGCCATCATGGTGCATGACCTCGCCGGGCACAGCACCTATTGGAATCCCAGCGCCGAGCGCCTCTATGGCTGGACGGCCGCCGAAGCCGAGGTGCAAAACGTCGCGCGGTTTCTCTACACGCACGACGACGCCAAGTTCACCGAGGCGCGCGCGGCCACTCTGAGCTGCGGCGAATGGATCGGCCAGTTGCGCCAGACCACCAAGGCGGGCAAGGAGGTCATGGCCGAAAGCCGCTGGACCCGCGTGTGCGATGCCGCCGGCCAGCCCACGTCCGTGCTCGTCATCAACACCGACATCACCGAGCGGCACAAACTGGAAGCACAATTTCTCCGCGCGCAGCGCATGGAGAGCATCGGCACGCTGGCGGGCGGCATCGCCCACGACCTGAACAACGTGCTCACGCCGATCATCATGGGTGCGCAACTCATCGAGATGCGCGAGGACGACCCCTTCAAAAGGAAAACCCTCCAGAACATCGCGGTCAGCGCCCAGCGCGGCGCGGACATGGTGAAGCAGGTGCTGGCCTTCGCGCGCGGGCACGAAGGCGAGAAAGTGACGCTCCAACTCAAACACGTCATCAGCGAGATGGAGAAGATCGCGCGCGAAACTTTTCCCAAGTCCATCGAACTCAAGGCCCGGATCGGCCCGCACCTCCAGCCCATCCAAGGCGACGCCACGCAGCTCCACCAGGTGTTGCTCAATTTCTGCGTCAACGCGCGCGACGCCATGCCCAATGGTGGCCGCATTTCCATCGAAGCCGAAAACGTCAGCCTGGACGAGGCGGCCGCCCGGCAAATCCTCGGCGCCCGACCGGGTCCGTACGTCCGGCTTCAGGTCATCGACACCGGCCTGGGGATTCCGCAGGAAATCATTGATCGCATTTTTGAGCCGTTCTTCACCACCAAGGGCGTCGGCAAGGGCACCGGCCTCGGCCTCTCCACCACCCTCAGCATCGTCAAGAGTCACGGCGCGCTCATCGACGTGACGAGCGTGGTCGGAAAAGGCACGACCTTCACCATCCTGTTCCCGCCCGCCGTCCTGGCGGCGGCGGCCCAACCCGTCGAGGCTCCGCGCCCCACCGCGTCCGGCGACGGGCGACTGGTGCTCGTGGTGGATGACGAGCCGCTCATTCGCGAAATGATCGGCAGCGTGCTCACGAATCAGGGCTACCGCGTGCTCCACGCCGAGGATGGCGCCTGCGGAGTGGCGTTGTTCAAACAACACGCGCCCGAGGTCAGCGCCGTGATCATGGACATGATGATGCCCGTCATGGATGGCCACGAAGCGATGCACGCCATGCTGCAAATCCGTCCGGACGCCCGGTTCATCTTCATCAGCGGTCTGATGCAGGCGGCGGATCGCCCGCCCCATCTCCGCTCGGCTCACGTCGAGGTGCTCTCGAAGCCGT
Organism: Akkermansia sp.; assembly: GCA_043757045.1. GTDB lineage: Bacteria > Verrucomicrobiota > Verrucomicrobiia > Limisphaerales > SIBH01 > JANNGC01. Next base: position 51,062 of record JAYVQC010000215.1, read on the forward strand.
TCACGTCGGACAAGGTGCTGGAGACGCTGGCGCGCTGCGTTGGGCCGCAACCGGTGAGCGCATAAATCGCGGGCTGGCTTGAACGGCGTGGCTCCAACTCCCCCATTGCGCCACCAAAACCTTTCGCGCAAATTCCGCGCCCTATGTCGAGCCGGAAGCAGTATCCGTTCAATCTCATCGAGCCGAAGTGGCAGCAGTTCTGGGAGGAACAGCAGTCCTTCCGCGCGTTTAATCCTGGAGAGACGCTGCCAAGCGATCATCCATTTGCGAAGCGCCACGGGCTGGAAGGAAAGAAAGTTTCCGCCGTCGATCTGCCGCCCAAGTATTACATCCTCGACATGTTTCCGTACCCGTCGGGCGCGGGATTGCACGTCGGACATCCTGAGGGCTACACGGCCACGGACATTCTCGCACGCTACAAACGCGCCGCCGGACTGCATGTGCTGCATCCCATGGGCTGGGACGCCTTCGGCCTGCCCGCCGAGCAATACGCCATCAAGACCGGCCAGCATCCGCGCGCCACGACCGAGGCGAACATCGCGAACTTCACCAAGCAGATCAAAAGCCTCGGCTTCAGCTACGACTGGTCGCGCGAGGTGGATACGACCGACCCGAAATACTTCCGCTGGACGCAGTGGATTTTCCTGAAGCTCTACCACTCGTGGTTCAATCCCGAGACGAACCAGGCCGAGCCGATTGAGACGCTGAAGTATCCGGCGGAGTTGGAGCAGCAACGTGCCGCCAGCGTCCCGCTGGCGTCCCCGGATCGCCAGCAGGATGCTGGCGGCACGTTGGAATCCCGCCGCCGCGCCTACCGCGACTCGAAGCGCCTCGCCTTCGTGATGGAAGCGCCGGTGTGGTGGTGCGAACAACTCGGCACCGTGCTAGCCAACGAGGAAGTCATTGACGGCAAGAGCGAAGTGGGCGGCTTCCCCGTGGTGCGCAAGCCGATGCGCCAATGGATGCTCCGCATCACCGCCTACGCCGAGAAACTTCTCGCCGACCTCGACACCATCGACTGGAGCGACTCGCTCAAGGAGATGCAGCGGAACTGGATTGGGAAGAGCGAAGGGGCGGAGGTGGGTTTCATTGTAGCGGCGTCTCGTGAGAGCGCCGCTGAAACTTCCGACAGCACAGATGGCGGCGCTCTCACGAGA